>NZ_KV812067.1:31100-68501 GCF_001813335.1 Neisseria sp. HMSC055H02
CCGAGACCCAACCATTTTGGCTTCCCCGCCACTTGGAGTTTCCCTGCCAACCCATCCCTCTCCCCGTGGGAGAGGGCTAGGGAGAGGGCAAAGCACAAACCAGTAAGTCAATTCTGCGGGCAAAGCCCACGCTACGACTGAAATCCAACTATTTTTGGCTTCTCTGTCGCTTGGATTCTCCCTGCCAACCCATCCCCTCTCCCCGTGGGAGAGGGTTAGGGAGAGGGCACAGCACAAACCGTGCAGAGTATGCTTTTGGGTTTCAGTTTCACAATAGTCGGAACGTAGCGTGGGCTATGCCCACGACAGCACAACATCAAACACAAAAAGGTCGTCTGAAAATCAACAAGCCTTACCCCAAACCACTCACAAATTATTGAAATCCCGAACCACCCGACACACAAAGGAGACCCCATGCAATTCATCTTCGGCGCCAACGGCCCGTCCGGCCGCGCGTTCATCCGCACACTCACCCATCTCGCCGACACCGTCGCCGTATTAAGAAAGCCGTCTGAAGATTCGTTCTTTAGCGAACACCGCATTCAGACGACCGTAGCCGACGCGCTCAATGCCGACGCGCTCGACAAAGTGTTCGCACAATACCGCCCCGACAGCGTCGTCAGCTTCGTTGGCGGCAAAAACGAACAAGGCATACGCAGCGACGCACTGGGCAACATCAACATCATCGCCGCCGCCCAAGCCGCCAATCCGCAAGCCCGTTTCATCCTGATTACCAGCATGGGCTGCGGCGAACAATGGGACATGATGAGCGAACCCTTCAAACAAGCCCTCGGCGAAGCCGTCCGCGCCAAAACCGAAGCCGAAATCTACCTCAAACAAAGCAGCCTGAACTGGACCATCCTCCGCCCCTGCGGTTTGGACAACAGCGAAGACAACCGCCACATCCTGACCGACCGCCCCGACGGCATCCCTAAAAACTACATGAGCCGAAACGGACTCGCCACCGCCGTCGCCGCCGTCCTGCAAGACCCCGGCAGCATCGGTAAGGCTTACACCGTCGGCGCAGGCAGTTAACACCGCGCCCATTGCCAAACAGGTCGTCTGAAACCGTTTCAGACGACCTGTTTGGCGCATGACTGATTCGATAGGTAACAATATATCCGCTTATGACTTGGTAGGGATGAGCGGCAGAAGTTTATCGGCACATTCAAGAAACAAGTTATCTTGAGGATAAAGCGGATTGGGCAGATAGAGCGGGCGATAGCAGGAAATGCCGACATCGTCATTCCCGCGCGGGCGGGCATTTGGAGGCTTGGGATTACGGCAATCTTCATATTTTTCTGAAAAACTCAGTATCAGACTCATGACTGAGTAGGGATGACGGTACGGCGTTGCTTATTCAAATTTTTATAAAAAACGTCGTCTTAAATTTTCAGACGACGTTTTTTTGCCGGTAATCCATCAATATTTATTGATGTTGCTGTGGATATTGTATTGGTTGTGTTCCGTATCGTGGGAATCTTGCGGCTCGTTGCGGACGTGCGGTTTGTCGTCAGACATGTTGTCCAGGTCGCGGCCGGGTTCGGATACGGTGTCGCCGATGTTGACGTTGGTCAGGTTTTCCAAAATGATGGCGGATGAGAGATGTTCGCCGGTGCGGTACACCATAGCCAATGCGGTTTCTTCGGCAGGGATGGAAACATATTTGACTACGCTCCTACGGCCTTTTTTGCCGTCTTCCAAATCGACTTTCACCTGGCGGTCGCGTTTGTAAATGCTCAAGACCGTGCCTTTGTCCAAGCCGTCGGCGGAACCTTTGTTCAGGGTAACGGTTTGGAATTGTCCGGCTTCGTGTACGCCGTCGAGGATGGAAATGACTTTACCGTCGATGTGTTGCGTCGGCGCGTGCGGCATGATTTGGAAAGGCTCGGTTTCGCCGTCCATTTTCAGCAGGAAATCGCCTTTGCGGATTTCGGAAACGGCTTCTTCCACAATCATAGGCTGCGCGGTTTGGGTCGGCACTTTCACCAGCGGGTGCAGGCGGGTGTAGTATTCGCCGTCTTTCAGGGATTTTCGGTCTTCATCGGAAGCGGAGTCCAGCGCGCTGTTGGTGTAGGGTAGGGTGCTGACGATGCCGCTGAAGACGACTTCTTGTCCGAGGTATTTGCGGGTATCGGGATCAGTCAGGTCCTTGACGGCACGGTAAACCAGATAGCGGCCGGGTTCGGTAACCCCGTAGGCGTACACGCGTTCGCCTTTGCTGTACATGATGCGGTTGTCAGGACCGTCGATCAGGCGCGGTGCGTCTTGGGTCTTCATTTGGTCGATGAACTGCGGATGTTGCATGAACATGCGGTAGAAGTTTACGTTGACGGTTTGGATGCCGTAGCCTGAAGAGGTTTCGCGGACGCGCGGGCTGAGTTTGATGATCGGAATGCCGTCATTGCCTGCGGAGCCGTTTTCGAAGCCCAGTTGCGGGCGGCCGTTGACGTAGCGCAAAACCAACACCTGACCCGGATAAATCAGATGCGGATTGCGGATTTCGCCGCGGTTTGCGCCCCAAAGGCGGTTCCACTGCCACGGGCTGTACAGATATTTGCCGGAGATGCCCCAGAGTGTGTCGCCGTTTTTCACGACGTAGCGTTGCGGCGCATCGGGGCGCACTTTTAATGAAGCTGCTTGAGCGTGGGCAGAAATTGCCATGCCCGCGACACAAAGCAGGGTTATAATACGTTGTTGCATAACCGTTCCCCTTGAAATTGATTCGGTTTGTCTTTAAATGATAAACGGAGAAAATGAAATGGCCGGGAGTTTGCAAAAAACCGCCGTCCCCCTTTAAAAAACGTCAATAGGCGTTTCGTGCGCATTGAACAGAAATTCATTGGCGCATATTTTATCATTGAATGTTAGTGTCATCACGGGAATTGTGAAGACAGGCGCAAAATTTGTATGAAAACACACACAATCTGCTGCCGGACGCGTTTGAATGCGCGTCCCGAGTATTGAAAAACGAAGAGAAAATTATGGCTTTACTGAATATCCTGCAATATCCCGACGAGCGTCTGCACACCGTGGCGAAGCCTGTCGAGCAAGTCGATGAGCGCATCCAAAAACTGGTTGCCGATATGTTTGAAACCATGTATGAAGCACGCGGTATCGGGCTGGCGGCGACGCAGGTCGATGTGCATGAGCGCGTCGTCGTGATGGATTTGACCGAAGACCGCAGCGAGCCGCGCGTGTTCATCAACCCCGTCATTGTTGAAAAAGACGGCGAAACCACTTACGAAGAAGGCTGCCTGTCCGTGCCGGGCATTTACGACACCGTTACCCGCGCCGAGCGCGTCAAGGTCGAGGCTTTGAACGAAAAAGGCGAGAAATTCACGCTGGAGGCGGACGGGCTGTTGGCGATTTGTGTGCAGCACGAGTTGGATCACCTGATGGGCATCGTTTTTGTCGAACGCCTGTCGCAGCTCAAGCAGGGTCGGATTAAGACCAAACTGAAAAAACGTCAGAAACACACCATCTAAAAGCCGAATGATACGGTTGGACAGGTCGTCTGAAAGAGGGGAAGCGGCAGCAAGCCGTTGTTTTTCAAACTTTCAGACGACCTGTCGCAATGTTTGCCGTTGCGCTATATATAGTGGATTAACTAAATCAGGACAAGGCGACGAAGCCGCAGACAGTACAGATAGTACGGTACCGATTCACTTGGTGCTTCAGCACCTTAGAGAATCGTTCTCTTTGAGCTAAGGCGAGGCAACGCCGTACTGGTTTAAAGTTTAATCCACTATAGGTCGTCTGAAACCCATTTCCAAGGAGTTTCCCCATGAAAGTCATCTTTGCCGGTACGCCCGATTTTGCCGCTGCCGCCTTAAAAGCCATAGCCGCCGCCGGTTTTGAAATCCCGCTGGTGTTGACCCAGCCCGACCGTCCCAAAGGACGCGGGATGCAGCTTGCCCCGTCTCCCGTGAAGCAGGCCGCATTGGAATTGGGTTTGCGCGTAGCGCAGCCTGAAAAACTGCGCAACAACGCCGAAGCCCTGCAAATGCTCGAAGAGGTCGAGGCCGACGTGATGGTCGTTGCCGCCTACGGACTGATTTTGCCGCAAGACGTGTTGGATACGCCGAAACACGGCTGCCTCAACATCCACGCCTCGCTGCTGCCCCGTTGGCGCGGTGCGGCGCCGATTCAGCGAGCGATTGAAGCAGGCGATGCCGAGACGGGCGTGTGCATCATGCAGATGGACATCGGTTTGGACACCGGCGATGTGGTCAGCGAACACCGTTACGCCATTCAATCGACCGATACGGCGAATGAAGTACACGACGCGCTGATGAACCTCGGTGCGGAGGCTATTGTTGCTGATTTGCAACAATTAAAGGCAGAGGGTCGTCTGAAAAGCGTCAAACAGCCCGAAGAAGGCGTGACTTACGCGCAAAAATTAAGCAAAGAAGAAGCGCGTATCGATTGGAACGAAAGTGCGGCAGTGATTGAACGCAAAATCCGCGCCTTCAACCCCGTTCCCGCTGCGTGGGTGGAATATCAAGGCAAGCCGATGAAAATCTGGCGGGCTGAAGTAGTGGCACAACAGGGCAGGGCGGGTGAAGTGTTGTCTTGTTCGGCTGACGGCTTGGTCGTTGCCTGCGGCGAGAACGCGTTGAAGATTACCGAATTGCAGCCTTCCGGCAGCAAACGGATGCCGATTGCGGCGTTTGCGGCGGGGCACAAGATTGAGGTTGGAACGGTTTTGTAGAAGCCGTTTGCAGACTCATTAATTTTCAGACGACCTTTCTTCGGATAGCTTAGAGGTCGTCTGAAAATATCAGTAGGGAAACATTTGGTTTTGTTGAACTGACGACAAGATTCCCCACGTTTAGGAGCAGATCATGGCAGTGTTTGAAGTAGTCGAAGGCGATATTACGAAACTTGAAGTCGATGCCATCGTGAACGCCGCCAATTCCTCGTTGTTGGGCGGCGGCGGAGTGGACGGCGCGATTCACCGCGCGGCGGGGCGGGAATTGCTGGAAGCGTGCAAAAAGTTGAACGGCTGCCGCACGGGCGAAGCGAAAATTACCCAAGGTTATCGGTTGCCGGCGAAATTTGTGATTCACACCGTTGGGCCGGTTTGGTTCGGCGGACACCGCAGCGAAGCGGTCAAGCTGGCGGAGGCGTATCAAAATTCGCTGCTGCTGGCGCAAGAACACGGCATCCGCAGCATCGCCTTCCCCTGCATCAGTACAGGCGTGTACCGTTTTCCTGCCGATTTGGCCGCTGAAACCGCTTTGGTGATTTTGAAAAAAACTTTGCCGCAGTGTCCGACTGTCGAAAAAATCGTTTTCTGTTGCTATTCGCCGCAGGATGCCGAACGTTATCGGGCACTGTTGGAACGGGACGGGGCGGTCGTCTGAAAGTCCCGAATCAGGCAAAACGGCAGATATAGTGGATTAACTTTAAATCAGGACAAGGCGACGAAGCCGCAGACAGTACAGATAGTACGGTAAGGCGAGGCAACGCCGTACTGGTTTAAAGTTTAATCCACTATAAAAGGTTTTCAGACGACCTTAGGCAAGTTTGAGGTCGTCTGAAAACAGAAAAGCCGGACATGCAGTAGTCCGGCTTCCTTAAGAATCCATTAATCGTCGCAGTGGTTGTCGGTATCCACTTTGATGACGCGTCCGCTTTGTGAAGAGACGTCCACATCGTATTCGGTACAGCCTCTGCGGATTTCGATTTCCCAGCGTCCGTCGCTGTGGTCGATGTCGGTAACGCGGCCGCCGCCGACGCGTTTCTTGGCGATTTTGACGGCTTGCGCTTGGGAGATGGCGCGGGAATGTTTGTGCGGTGCCGCTGCGGCGGTCAGACTGCCGGAAACGAGTGCGGCGGAAACGGCAAGCAGGGAAAGGAAGCGTAAATTCATGATGAATCCTTATGTGTGTTGAAAAGAACGGACTATATGGATATTGTCATGAGCGGGCAATTGGATTAACACAATTTGAATCTTGCCCCGAACACCGCCCGAACCGCTTGTGCGGCGTTTACATTTTTAACGAACAAATCGAACCACAGCAGTCATTTAAGGAATTAAATTTATGAGTATGTCCCTCGCCCAAAAACTCGCCGCCGACAGCATTGCGGCAGTTGCCGAAGGGCGCAACCTTCAGGATGTGTTGGCGCAAATCCGCGCGGCGCATCCCGAGCTGACGGCGCAGGAAAACGGCGCGTTGCAGGATATTGCCTACGGCTGCCAGCGTTATTTGGGCAGCTTGAAACATATGCTCGCGCAGATGCTGAAAAAGCCGATTGACAATCCGCAGCTCGAAAGCCTGCTTTTGGCGGCGATGTACCAACTGCATTACACGCGCAACGCGCCTCATGCGGTGGTCAACGAGGCGGTCGAGAGTATCGCGAAAATCGGGCGCGGGCAGTACCGTTCGTTTGCCAACGCGATTTTGCGGCGTTTTTTGCGCGAACGCGACAAGCTCGCGGCTTCGTGTAAAAAAGACGATGTGGCGAAGCACAACCTGCCGCTGTGGTGGGTGGCGTACCTGAAAAACCATTATCCGAAACATTGGCACAACATCACTACCGCGCTGCAATCGCATCCGCCGATGACGCTGCGGGTCAACCGCCGCCACGGCAATGCCGAATCATATTTGGAAAAGCTGGCGGCGGAAGGTATTGCGGCCAAGGCTTTGGACGAATATGCGGTAACGCTGGAAGAAGCTGTGCCGGTGAACCGGCTGCCCGGTTTTGCCGAAGGGTTGGTGTCGGTGCAGGATTTCGGCGCGCAGCAGGCGGCGTATCTGTTAAACCCTAAAGACGGCGAACGGATTTTGGACGCGTGCGCCGCGCCGGGCGGGAAGACGGGGCATATGTTGGAACTGGCGGATTGTCATGTTACCGCTTTGGATATAGACGAAGGTCGTCTGAAAAGGGTGAAGGACAATCTCGACCGTTTGGGGTTTCAGACGATCGCTCTAGCTTGCGCCGATGCGCAGGACTTGGCGGCGTGGTATGATGGAAAGCCTTTCGACGCCATCCTTGCCGACGTGCCGTGTACCGCCTCGGGTGTGGCGCGGCGCAATCCCGACGTGAAATGGCTGCGCCGTCCGACCGATGCCGCCAAAACCGCCCGTCAGCAGGAGGCATTGCTGGACGCGCTTTGGCAAACCCTGACGAAAAACGGCAGAATGCTGCTGGCCACCTGCTCGGTGTTCGTCGAAGAAAACGACGTTCAGTTGCAAAAATTCCTCAACCGCCACGCCGATGCCGAGCTGATCGAGTCGCGTGTGCTTTTACCGAACAAACATCAAGATGGCTTTTATTACGCGCTTATCAAAAAGCAGTAAACGGCTGTTTGGAACGCTGTTGCTCGCCCTGTCGCTGAATGCGGCGGCGGAGGGCATCAGCGTGACCCGCTCCGAGGCGAAACTGACCGAAACCGGGCAGCTTTCCGTCAGCAGCCGTTTCCGCACCGATTTGCCCGACCAGCTCAAACAGGCGCTCCGGCAGGGCGTGCCGCTGAATTTCACTTTGAGCTGGCAGCTTTCCGCGCCTTCCATGCCGTCTTACCGCTTCAAGTTTGACCAGCTGCTCAACAGCGACAACACCATCCACTACAAACTTTCCTTCCATCCGCTGACCAACCGCTACCGCATAACCGTCGGCACGTTTTCCACCGAATACGACACGCTCGAGACCGCCTTGCGCGGCGTAGGGGCGGTCGCCAACTGGAAAGTGCTGTCCAAAGGCGCGTTAAGCGGCGTTGCAGCGAAAGACACACAAGCCGAAATCCGCCTGCTGCTCTCGACGGCGAAGCTGCCCAAACCCTTCCAAATCAACGCATTGACTTCTAAAAACTGGCACTTGGATTCCGGCTGGAAGTCTCTGACCGTCTCTCAGGAGTAAACCATGCGCCGCTTTCTCCTGATTGCCGTGTTGGCGGCAGTGGGACTGCTCTACGGACTGACCATTGCAACGGGCAGCACCAGCCCGCTGGCGGAATATTTCTGGTGGATTATCGCCCTGTGTGCGCTGCTGATGCTGGTGTTAGCGTCGGTTTTGACGCGCTACGTCCTGCTCCTCATGCGCGACAAAAGCAAGGGCGTGTTCGGTTCGCAGATTGCGCGGCGGCTGTCGGGGATGTTTACGCTGGTGGCGGTATTGCCGGGCGTGTTCCTGTTCGGCATTTCCGCGCAGTTCATCAACGGCACGATTAATTCGTGGTTCGGCAACGATACCCACGAAGCCCTCGAACGCAGCCTGAACTTGAGCAAATCCGCGCTGAATCTGGCGGTGGACAACGCCGTCAGTAATGCTACGCCGGTGCAAATCGACCTGATCAGCACCGCGTCTGTGGACGGCGATTTGGGCAAGGCGCTGAAAAATGCCGCCAAATCGGGCGGCTTTACCCAGCTTTCGCTCTACGACGTCAAAACCCATAAAACCGAGAAAAGTGTCAATCCGCTGAAACTAAACCAGCCCGAACTCGACAAAGAAGGATGGGAGAAGCTGGAGCAGACCGGCTCGATACGCAGTTTGGAAAACATAGAAAATGTCTTGTACGCGCAAGGCTGGATGCTCATCGGCGCGCACAACGGACGCGATTACGCCTTGTTTTTCCGCCAGCCCATCCCGCAGGATGTGGCGCAAGACGCGACGCTGATTGAAGCGGCGCGGGCGAAATACGCCGAATTGAGCTACACCAAACAAGGCCTGCAAACCTTCTTCTTGGCGACTTTGCTGGTTGCCGCGCTGTTGGCGATTTTCCTTGCCTTGGTAATGGCGCTGTATTTCGCCCGCCGCTTCGTCGAGCCGGTATTGTCGTTGGCAGAAGGCGCAAGGGCGGTGGCGCAGGGCGATTTCAGCCGGAAACGCCCCGTGTTCCGCAACGACGAATTCGGCAGGTTGACCCAGTTGTTCAACCACATGACCGAACAGCTTGCCATTGCCAAAGAAGCCGACGAGAACAACCGCCTGCGCGAAGAAGCGGCGCGCCACTATCTCGAATGCGTGTTGGAAAGCTTGACCACGGGCGTGATTACTTTGGATGCCGAAGGTCGTCTGAAAACCTTCAACAAAGCCGCCGAACGGATTTTGGGCATTGAATTGGTGCCGCTGTGGGGCAGCAACTGGCACGACTGGCGCGGACAATCGCCGCAGCAGACCCTGCTTGCCGAAGTGTTTGCCGCCATTGAAGAAACCGCCAATGCCGCCAAACCCGTCCAAGTCGAATACGCCGCCCCCGACGATGCGCGCATTCTCTTGGGTAAAGCCACCATCCTGCCTGACGACAACGACAACGGCGTGGTGATGGTGATTGACGACATCACCGTCCTCATCCGCGCCCAAAAAGAAGCCGCATGGGGCGAAGTGGCGAAACGGTTGGCGCATGAAATCCGCAATCCGCTCACGCCTATCCAACTTTCCGCCGAGAGATTGGCATGGAAATTGCATGATAAATTGGACGAACAACACGCCCAAATCCTCAGCCGTTCGACCGACACCATCGTCAAGCAGGTGGCGGCATTGAAAGAAATGGTCGAAGCCTTCCGCAATTACGCCCGCGCCCCGTCGCTGAATTTTGAAAAACACGATTTGAACCGCTTGGTTGAAGAAGTGTTGCTGCTGTACGAGGGCGGGGCGTGCCGCTTTGTTCCGAACTTGTCCGACAAGCCGCAGCCGATTTCCGCAGATACTACCGCCATGCGGCAGGTGTTGCACAATATTTTCAAAAACGCGGCAGAGGCGGCGGAAGAGGCAGAAGTTCCGCAAGTGAATGTCAGCGTCGGTGAAGATAACGACGGACAGGTTTTATTGACCGTTTGTAACAACGGCAAAGGTTTCAGCAAGGAAATGCTGCATAATGCCTTCGAGCCGTATGTTACCGACAAGCCGACAGGTACGGGACTGGGATTGCCCGTTGTGAAGAAAATCATCGAAGAGCACGGCGGCCGCATCAGCCTGAGCAATCAGAACGAAGGCGGCGCGTGTGTGAAAATAGCCTTACCCCGATTGGTAGAAACTTATGCGTAGCAGTGATATTTTAATTGTAGATGACGAAGTAGGTATCCGCGACTTGCTCTCGGAAATCCTCCAAGACGAAGGTTATTCCGTGGCTTTGGCGGAGAACGCCGAAGAGGCGCGCCAACTGCGCCACCAAACCCGTCCCGCCATGGTGTTGTTGGACATCTGGATGCCCGACTGCGACGGGATTACCCTGCTCAAAGAGTGGGCGAAAAACGGGCAGCTCAATATGCCCGTAGTGATGATGAGCGGACACGCCAGCATCGACACCGCCGTCGAAGCCACCAAAATCGGCGCACTCGACTTTTTGGAAAAACCGATTGCCCTGCAAAAGCTGCTCTCTACCGTCGACCGCGCCCTCAAACACGGCGAAATGCAGATGGCGGCGGGCTTGTCCTTCGACAAACTCGGCAACAGCCCCGCCATTCAAGAATTCAAGCAACAACTTGAGCCTGCCGTGAAAAAAAGCGGACCCGTGCTGCTCAGCGGCGAAACCGGTTCGCCGTTTGAAATCGTTGCCCGCTATTTCCACAAAAGCGGCACGCCTTGGGTCGGACTCAGCCGCGTCGAACTCATTGCCGATGCGCCTTTGGAACTGCTGCAAAAAGCATCGGGCGGCACGCTCTATCTCGGTGATGCCGCGCAGTACAGCAAAAACATCCAAAACGGCATCAGCTTCATCCTCGGCAAGGCAGACCGTTACAACGTGCGCGTCATCGTCGCCGGCAGCCACGCCGCCGATGAAAGCCCGGCAGACGCCATTGCCGATGCCAAGTTGTCCGAACTGCTTTCCGGCAACGTCATCAGCATCCCGCCGTTGCGCAGCCAATCCGAAGACATCGCCTTCTTGGTCAACCAAGTCATGACCGAATTGGCGGACAGCGAAAAAATCCAGCCCGTCAAATTCAGCAACGGCTCGTTGACCGTCCTGTGCCAATACAACTGGCCGGGCAATTTCGACCAGCTCCGCAGCGTCGTGAAAAACCTGATGCTGGAGGCGGACGGACAGGAAGTCCACGAGCAGGCGGTCGTTGCCGCATTAGGGCAAAAACGGGCGACAGTCGCCACCGAAATCGTCGGCGGTTTCAACTTCAATATGCCTTTGCGCGAACTGCGTGAAGAATTGGAGCGCCGCTATTTCGAGTACCACATCGCCCAAGAAGGGCAAAACATGAGCCGTGTCGCCCAAAAAGTCGGCCTGGAGCGCACGCACCTCTATCGCAAACTCAAACAATTAGGCATCAGCGTTTCCCGCCGCAGCGCAGCGGAAAAAGCAGAAGAGTAGGGCGGTAGTAGGATAAGAGGTCGTCTGAAAGCATACGGTACGCCGCGGTATGTTTTCAGACGACCTTGTTTGTCATCAACACGCCCGTTTTTGTCGAATAACCAACTCACTTTTGACGCAATGGGCGACAACCATTCAAATTACGGACTTTCCTGCCGTATCGTGTAGAATATAAAAATATTACAAAAGTTACTAACGAGCTGCCGGCTGTTTGGCAGCATCCGCATGACGGTGAGCAGACACGAAACCGGAATCAGGCGCGGGAACGCCGTATTGGTTTAAAGTTCGCCGGCTTTATCTTTAAATACTAACATTTATCCGTTTTCAGACGACCTCCCGAACAAAGGTCGTCTGAAAACAACAAGGGGACACAATTCATGACGGAAAACGACCGCCTTGCCTGGCTGCAACTGGCGTTTACGCCTTATGTCGGCGCGGAGGGCTTCTTGCTCCTGCTGCAACGTTTCGGCAGCGCGAAAGCCGCGCTGGATGCTCCGGCGGAGCAAATTGCCGCGGTAGTGCGCCACAAGCAGGCAGCCGAATCTTGGCGCAACGCGGAAAAACGGGCGTTGGCGCAAAAGGCTGCGGAAGCGGCGTTGCAATGGGAAACGCAGGACGGCTGCCGTCTGTTGCTGCTGCAAGATGAGGATTTTCCCGAAATGCTGACGCAGGGCATTACCGCGCCGCCGGTTTTGTTCTTGCGCGGCAACGTGCAACTGCTGCACAAATCTTCCGCCGCCATTGTCGGCAGCCGTCATGCCACGCCGCAGGCGATGCGGATTGCTAAAGATTTTGGTAGAGCGTTGAGCGAAAAAGATATTCCCGTCGTGTCGGGTATGGCTTCGGGTATTGACACCGCCGCCCACCAAGGCGCATTGCAGGCAGGCGGCGGCACCATCGCCGTATGGGGGACGGGCATAGACCGCATTTACCCGCCGTCCAATAAAAACCTTGCCTATGAAATTGCTGAAAAAGGATTGATTGTCAGCGAGTTTCCTTTGGATACGCGCCCGTTTGCGGGCAACTTCCCGCGCCGCAACCGCCTGATCGCCGCGTTGTCGCAGGTTACGCTGGTGGTCGAGGCCGCGTTGGAATCCGGTTCGCTGATTACCGCCAAGCTGGCGGCGGAGATGGGGCGGGAGGTGATGGCGGTACCTGGTTCGATAGACAATCCGCACAGCAAAGGCTGCCACAAGCTGATTAAAGACGGGGCAAAACTGGTGGAATGTTTGGACGACATCCTTCACGAATGTCCGGGGCTATTGCAAAATGCGGCAGTTCCATCATATTCTATAAATAAGAAAAACAAAAAAACGGAAAAACGCATTGCCGTCAGAGAGACGTCGTCTGAACCTGTTTTGCCGTTTTCAGACGACCTTCATGTCCGAAAACAGCCGGCGAAAGCCAATACGGTTGCCGCGCCGACATCAGAAGACGAGCTGCTGAATGCCATGGGTTACGACCCCGTGCATCCCGATATATTGGCGCAGCAAACTGCATGGGCGGCGGCAGACGTTTACGCCCGACTGCTGGAATACGAACTCGACGGCATCGTCGCCGCCTTGCCGGGCGGACGCTATCAGCGCATAAAAGCATAATTGATTCATTCATTAAGGAACCAGCATGACAGAAGTCATCGCCTATCTCATCGAACACTTCCAAGATTTCGACAACTGCCCGCCGCCGGAGGATTTGGGCCGCCTGTTGGAAGATGCGGGTTTTGACGTAACGGAAATCGGCAATACGCTGATGATGATGGAAGTGTTGTTCAACACGTCCGAATTCGCCGCCGCGCCGTTCGACAGCCATGCCCTGCGCGTGTATTGCAACGAGGAAGTGGAAAACCTGCCACAGGAAGTCATGGGGCTGATGCAGTATCTGGTTGCCGAACGCGCCATCACTTACGAGCAGCGCGAAATCGTCATCCACGCCCTGATGCACATCCCGCCCGAAGAAATCACGCTCGATACGGCGAAAGTGCTGGTGTTACTCTTGTTATGGGCGCACAAAAGCGAATTGCCCGTCTTAATCGGCGATGACCTGATGGGCGCGCTCAACGGCAAAGCGACCATGCATTAAACCTTTTCAGACGACCTTTTGACGCAGCTTGTTCAGAAAGGTCGTCTGAAACGCATCATCCAATACATTAAAAGAGAACAAACAATGGCGAAAAACCTCTTAATCGTCGAATCACCGTCCAAAGCCAAAACCCTGAAAAAATACCTTGGCGGCGATTTCGAAATTCTGGCCTCCTACGGCCACGTCCGCGACCTCGTCCCCAAAAACGGTGCCGTCGATCCCGAACACGACTTCGCCATGAAATACGAGCTGATCAAACGTAACGCCAAACACGTCGATGCGATTGTCGCCGGAGCCAAAGAAGCCGAAAACATCTACCTCGCAACCGACCCGGATAGGGAAGGCGAAGCGATTTCTTGGCATCTTTTTGAAATCCTCAAATCCAAACGCGGCCTGAAAAACATCAAGCCGCAGCGTGTCGTGTTCCACGAAATCACCAAAAACGCCGTGCTCGACGCCGTCGCCAACCCGCGCGAAATCGAAATGGACTTGGTCGATGCGCAACAAGCCCGCCGCGCTTTGGACTATCTGGTCGGTTTCAACCTCTCGCCATTGTTGTGGAAAAAAATCCGACGCGGTTTGAGCGCGGGCCGTGTGCAAAGCCCCGCCCTGCGCCTGATTTGCGAACGCGAAAACGAAATCCGTGCCTTTGAAGCGCAGGAATATTGGACGGTGCATCTCGACAGCCACAAAGGCCGCAGCAAGTTCACCGCCAAACTCGCCCAATACAACGGCGCGAAACTCGAACAATTCGACCTGCCGAACGAAGCCGCGCAAGCCGACGTGTTGAAAGAACTCGAAGGCAAAGAAGCCGTCGTTACCGCCATCGAAAAGAAAAAGCGCAGCCGCAATCCCGCCGCGCCGTTTACGACATCCACCATGCAGCAGGATGCCGTGCGCAAACTCGGCTTCACCACCGACCGCACCATGCGTACCGCCCAGCAGCTTTATGAAGGTATAGACGTGGGGCAGGGCGCCATCGGTCTGATTACCTATATGCGTACCGACAGCGTGAATTTGGCGGATGAAGCGTTAACCGAAATCCGCCATTACATCGAAAACAAAATTGGCAAAGAATATCTGCCGAGTGCCGCCAAGCAATACAAAACCAAATCCAAAAACGCCCAAGAAGCCCACGAGGCGATACGTCCGACTTCCGTGTACCGCACGCCCGAAAGCGTCAAACCCTTCCTGAGCGCAGACCAGTTCAAACTCTATCAAATGATTTGGCAGCGTACCGTTGCCTGTCAGATGACACCCGCCAAATTCGACCAAACCACCGTCGATATTACCGTTGGCAAAGGCGTGTTCCGCGTAACCGGACAAGTGCAAACCTTCGCAGGCTTCCTCAGCGTTTACGAAGAAAGTAGCGACGATGAAGAAGGCGAGGACAGCAAAAAACTGCCCGAAATGAGCGAAGGCGACAAACTACCCGTGGACAAACTCTACGGCGAACAACACTTCACCACCCCGCCGCCGCGCTACAACGAAGCCACGCTGGTTAAAGCCCTCGAAGAATACGGCATCGGCCGCCCCTCGACCTACGCCAGCATCATCTCCACGCTCAAAGACCGCGAATACGTTACCCTTGAGCAAAAACGCTTCATGCCCACCGACACAGGCGACATCGTCAACAAATTCCTGACCGAACACTTTGCCCAATACGTCGACTACCACTTCACCGCCAAACTCGAAGACCAGCTCGACGAAATCGCCGACGGCAAACGCCGCTGGATTCCCGTGATGGATAAATTCTGGAAACCGTTCATCAAACAAGTGGAAGAAAAAGAAGGCATCGAACGCGCCAAATTCACCACGCAGGAACTCGACGAAACCTGCCCCAAATGCGGCGAACACAAACTGCAAATCAAGTTCGGCAAAATGGGCCGCTTCGTCGCCTGCGCCGGCTATCCCGAGTGCAGCTACACGCGCAACGTCAACGAAACCGCCGAAGAAGCCGCCGAGCGCATCGCCAAAGCCGAGGCCGAACAGGCAGAACTTGACGGGCGCGAATGTCCCAAATGCGGCGGACGGCTGGTGTACAAATACAGCCGCACCGGCAGCAAATTCATCGGTTGCGCCAACTACCCCAAATGCAAGCACGTCGAGCCGCTGGAAAAACCCAAAGATACCGGCGTCCAATGCCCGCAATGCAAAAAAGGCAACCTCGTCGAGCGCAAATCCCGCTACGGCAAACTGTTTTACAGTTGCAGCACCTATCCTGACTGCAACTACGCCACTTGGAACCCGCCTGTCGCCGAAGAATGCCCGAACTGCCATTGGCCGGTTTTAACCATCAAAACCACCAAACGCTGGGGCGTGGAAAAAGTCTGTCCGCAAAAAGAATGCGGCTGGAAAGAACAGATTGAACCGCCTGCACCGAAAGAATGATGAAAGTAGGTTGGTTTAAAGAGAAAAGGTCGTCTGAAAAAATTTCAGACGACCTTTGCTGTTCTGTGATTGTTTTATTTAAATCCGCGTGTCGTTTTAAAGTCCGATAAAATACGGTTCATTTCTGGTTCAAATAAGGCTATGTAATCGTAAGATAGACCGCGGCTGGCACTAGGGTGGGGCAGGCAGACGACTTCGCAATTTTCAAACGATTGGAATCTGATTTTGAAACGTGTGCCGCTAAAATCTTTTTGTACTACTCGTAGCGGTTGAGTTTGTTTTCCGACAAGCTGCTCGAAGCGCGGCAATACATTTGCGCAATTAAGATAATTTGTCAGGTTGCTTCCCATGAAGAGAATCAATTTAGGACGTAGTTTCTCAATGTGGTAGAGAAAATTATCGACGTGTTCGGGCTGGAGAAATTTGTTTGGATTGTCGATTTTGTTGCCCTGAGTCGCTGCCCAGTTGGTTTGAACCAGGGATTTTTCAAATGCACCGCCCAATCCATTTTCGTCTAAGGGGTGTCCCCACATTTCAAACCAATTTTTTATTGTATTGTCGTAACGCCACTTTTTTGCCTGCTCACCATAATAGAGGGATTTATTTGCAAATGTATGGTCGATTTTGTTTTCAGGGAGTTTGTATTCACCTGCTACATAAGCAGCCTCATCGGCTTTACTCCAACCCCATTCATACCCACAAATCATTAAACCATGTTTGTCGTTGTAACCTTGGAATATACTGTTACTGAGATTCAGGTCTGATATGATAATAACCTTATATAAATATTTCACAGAGAGATACTCATTATAAATAAGTAAATGTAATTTATCTAGTTTAAGTTTAAAATGTACTTTACATGGTGAAACATAGTTCAGTATTTCATGTCGTCAAACTCAAACTGAAAAGGTCGTCTGAAAAATTTTCAGACGACCTTTTCAGTCTTATTAAGAAAGGATTTAACGCCTTGCAAAAACCAGTGTGGCAAGAAAGAATAAACTGACTATCAGAGCAACGGTTTTGCCAATCAAGGGCAGGCAAAAGACGAACCAAAGCAGACCGCGTCCCAAGTTCGGAATCAATCCCAAGTGGCGGTAATATTCGTCAAAGAAATGGGCGTGGGCGGTGAAGGCAATCACGCCGCCGATATAAACACCCAAAATAATTTTCCAAAGCGGCATTGTCAGCCATCCATATTTTCATTAAGTATTATTATGGCCAATAGACTGAAAAAACGGTGGGAAAGTTCTAATGGCGGACGTAAGCGACCTTTTTATTTGAGAAAATATTTTATGATTTATAAAATTTTGTAAGTTTAGCATCATAAAAAATAAAATTTCACGATGCGCCGATTTGTTTTCATGCGGCCTTAAATGAAAAAAACGCTGCGGTATAATGGCTGTTTTGTCATTCTTTAGAGGTCGTCTGAAACTGTTGGACGATTCGTTTTAATCATGAGCAAACACAGCAAACATTCAAATCAAGTCCGCATCATCGGCGGGCAATGCAGGGGACGGAAACTGGTTTTTGCAGATGCGGACGGTCTGCGTCCAACGCCTGACAGTGTCCGCGAAAAACTTTTTAATTGGCTGGGTCAGGATTTGACCGGTCTGAATGCGTTGGATTTGTTTGCCGGAAGCGGCGCGTTGGGATTTGAGGCCGCGTCCCGTAACGCGAAGAGGGTGGTGCTGGCAGATAATAATCGCAAAACTGCCGATATGCTGCGGCAAAACGCCAGAGCATTGGGTTTGGATAAACTGGAAATCCTCAATACCGATGGCCTTGCGTATCTGCAGAGGTCGTCTGAAAAGTTTGATGTGGTCTTTTTGGATCCGCCGTTTGCGTGGCGGGATTGGGAAAATTTGTTTGCTTCTTTGAAAAACAGCTTGAAAAACGGGGCAATGGTCTATATTGAAGCAGGGGAGCTGCCCGATTTCCCCGAGTGGCTGGAGCCTTATCGCGAAGGACGGGCGGGTAAGAGCGGTTTTGTGCTCTTGCAGTTTGTCCAAGTAGCTGAATAGTAAGAGATTTGAGAATCATTACCAGGGTGTAAACATTCGCCTAAACGGATTGTTTTTGACGCGTTTGTGCTATAATCCGCGCCCAATCGGTTTTGATAATTTAAATGAAAAAGGAAAAGAAATGTCGCTCTTTATTACAGATGAGTGCATTAACTGTGACGTTTGCGAGCCGGAGTGCCCCAATGACGCCATCTCGCAAGGCGAGGAAATTTACGAAATCAACCCTAATTTGTGTACGCAGTGCGTAGGCCATTACGATGAGCCGCAATGTCAGCAGGTATGCCCCGTGGACTGCATCCTGATTGATGAAGAGCATCCGGAAACGCACGAAGAGCTGATGGCAAAATACGAAAAAATCATTCAGTTCAAATAAATTCTTTTTTAAAGCAATAAATTGAGTGATTTTAAGAAAACAAAATTAAAAAAGAACTTGACGAAAATCTGAGTCACGAATAAACTTGCGTTCTCTTTTGGTGGGATTCCCGAGCGGTCAAAGGGGGCAGACTGTAAATCTGTTGCGAGAGCTTCGAAGGTTCGAATCCTTCTCCCACCACCAAATTCCAATGTGTTGGAGCATTGATGCAGTAAGTCTGCGGGTGTAGCTCAATGGTAGAGCAGAAGCCTTCCAAGCTTACGGTGAGGGTTCGATTCCCTTCACCCGCTCCAATAGTCTATTGGCCCATGTAGCTCAGGGGTAGAGCACTCCCTTGGTAAGGGAGAGGCCGGCAGTTCAAATCTGCCCATGGGCACCAAATACCATTTTCTCAGTATTTTAAAGATAGGAAATTTGCCATGGCAAAGGAAAAATTTGAACGTAGCAAACCGCACGTAAACGTTGGCACCATCGGTCACGTTGACCATGGTAAAACCACCCTGACTGCTGCTTTGACTACTATTTTGGCTAAAAAATTCGGCGGTGCCGCAAAAGCTTACGACCAAATCGACAACGCTCCCGAAGAAAAAGCCCGCGGTATTACCATCAATACCTCACACGTAGAATACGAAACCGAAACCCGCCACTACGCACACGTAGACTGCCCGGGCCACGCCGACTACGTTAAAAACATGATTACCGGTGCTGCACAAATGGACGGCGCAATCTTGGTATGTTCTGCTGCCGACGGTCCTATGCCGCAAACCCGCGAACACATCCTGTTGGCCCGTCAAGTAGGCGTACCTTACATCATCGTGTTCATGAACAAATGCGATATGGTTGACGATGCCGAATTGTTGGAACTGGTTGAAATGGAAATCCGTGACTTGCTGTCAAGCTACGACTTCCCGGGCGACGACTGCCCGATCGTACAAGGTTCTGCACTGAAAGCCTTGGAAGGCGATGCCGCTTACGAAGAAAAAATCTTCGAACTGGCTGCCGCATTGGACAGCTACATCCCGACGCCCGAGCGTGCCGTGGACAAACCGTTCCTGTTGCCTATCGAAGACGTATTCTCCATCTCCGGTCGCGGTACCGTAGTAACCGGCCGTGTAGAGCGCGGTGTCATCCACGTTGGTGACGAGATCGAAATCGTAGGTCTGAAAGAAACCCAAAAAACCACTTGTACCGGTGTTGAAATGTTCCGCAAACTGCTGGACGAAGGTCAGGCAGGTGACAACGTAGGCGTATTGCTGCGCGGTACCAAACGCGAAGAAGTGGAACGCGGTCAAGTATTGGCTAAACCGGGTACCATCACTCCGCACACCAAATTCAAAGCGGAAGTGTACGTATTGAGCAAAGAAGAGGGTGGTCGTCATACTCCGTTCTTCGCCAACTACCGTCCTCAATTCTACTTCCGTACTACCGACGTAACCGGCGCGGTTACTTTGGAAGAAGGTGTAGAAATGGTTATGCCTGGTGAGAACGTAGCCATCACTGTAGAACTGATTGCGCCTATCGCTATGGAAGAAGGTCTGCGCTTTGCGATTCGCGAAGGTGGCCGTACCGTAGGTGCAGGTGTGGTTTCTTCTATCATCGCTTAATTGAAGGATATCGATAAATGGCAAACCAAAAAATCCGTATCCGCCTGAAAGCTTATGATTACAGCCTGATCGACCGTTCTGCTCAAGAAATCGTTGAAACTGCAAAACGTACCGGTGCCGTTGTAAAAGGTCCGATTCCGTTGCCGACTAAAATCGAACGTTTCAACATTCTGCGTTCTCCACACGTGAACAAAACTTCTCGTGAACAATTGGAAATCCGCACCCACTTGCGCCTGATGGACATCGTGGACTGGACTGACAAAACTACCGATGCACTGATGAAACTGGACTTGCCGGCCGGTGTTGACGTAGAAATTAAAGTTCAATAATTGTTGCTTTTATGAAACCGAACGGATATCTCGTTCGGTTTTTTTGTTATCTATGTGTGTTGTAGAAATTAACAGCGTTGTTACACTTTCAGCTTTTGTTCGAATGCCTAACTAAGAAGTGATTCGGTATTGTCAAGAATATAGATAGACGTAGGAAACACGCTCTTCCTTTGACAACGCTGGATAGTTATTTCTGGATAGTTATTTAATGAAACATTTAAGCAAAAACAAAAGCTGTCCGAGGTAAAAAAAGCATAAGCAACGTAACAATTTCCTATATTTAAGGTCGTCTGAAAGCCCTTTATATCTTTCAGACGACCTCTATGGGTTTAACTGCAAGGAGTCCGTTTTAACGATTTTTAGGAGGCTGGAGTTTCTCTACCTGAATGTCTTTCGGATGGTCAGCGATAAATGATTTGGTCGCTTTGAGAATTGCTTGGATGCGAGGATCGGTCCATGGGACGATTCTATTGTGTTCATCACGTTTGTCAGACCAGATAATCACACCATCAGTATATTTTTTACTGATTTCCAGCATTTTTTTCCAACGTTCGGCATCAATAAATTGTTTGAAATAAGGACTACCTGTGGCGGAATAATATTGTGGCCAAAGGTAGCCGATGATTTTTTTATCGGGATAACGTTTTTTGATGTCGGTAACGGTGGTTTGGACATCTTTTTCCCATTGCGCCAAATCGGGCGTGGTGATGTAGAACACGGGATTGGCGTAGTCGCTGATGGCTGCGCTCATCTGACGGCGTTTACTGAACTGCCGCCATTTTGCCAATACTGCTTCGTTGTCCGCCTGAGTTTGGTAGTAGCGGATGGCGTGCAGGTGTTCGTCGGGCAAACCGTAGTTGCTGATGTAGGCGCGGGGATTTTCTTCTTTGAAAATCCGGTACATACGGGCAAAGTCGGTTTTAAGTTCCTGAGGCGTGAGGATTTGTCCGTCTTTTTCGGCAAACCAGGTTTCGATGTCGGTGGAAATGGTGCGGTAGCCTTCGCGATAGGACTGGCGCGCCAATTCGCGGATGCGTTTTTCGTTCAATACGCCGTGTTTGCGCTTGCCGGCAGGATCGGGCATGACCAGCTCGGATTCGTAAATCAGAAATACTTTGGACAATTTGTCGGCGGTCAGGTCGGGTTTGCCGACGTAGTCCATGCGGTCGTAAATGATAAAGTCTTTGCCGGATGCAAGCGCGGAGGCGGCGGCAAGGAAGAGTAGGGATGCGGCTCGGATAAATGGTTTCATTTGGTTTTCTTTTTGGTGAAGGTCGGGGCTTGCTGTTTCGGCAATGCGGGGAGGACTCGATATAAATTAATGGGAAAGGTCGCGGCAAACAAGGCGGAAGGGGTAAAAACAAGTCAAAGGTCGTCTGAAAAGGGTAAGCGGCGTTTTCAGACGACCTTTTGGCGGCTGGCGACAGTTTGTGTCTGTTCCATCCTGCCGCTTTGCTATAAAATCGAAACCCTCTTCAACCCGAAATCCAAATCAGGAAAATCATGATGGAAGCAGCCGGACAACACAACGTCGATGCGGACGAAATCGCTAAATTCAGCCAAATTGCGGATAAATGGTGGGATAAAAACGGCGAGTTCAAACCTTTGCACGACATCAATCCGCTGCGCTTGGGCTATATCGACTCGTTCGCGCAGTTGGCGGGCAAGCGTGTTTTGGATGTCGGCTGCGGCGGTGGGATTTTGTCGGAAAGCATGGCAAAACGCGGCGCGGCGCACGTTACCGGTATCGATATGGCGGAAAAGTCGTTGCAAACCGCCCAAGCCCATGCCGCTGCCGAAGGTGTGGACAATATAGATTACCGCTGCATCCGCGTCGAAGACCTTGCCGCCGAACAGCCGCACAGCTTCGATGTTGTAACCTGTATGGAAATGATGGAACACGTTCCCGACCCCGCCGCCATCGTCAAAGCCTGTTCGGAGCTGGTGAAGCCTGACGGTATGGTGTTTTTCTCCACCATCAACCGCAACCCTAAGTCTTATCTTCATCTGATTGTCGGCGCGGAATATGTGTTGAACTTGGTTCCCAAAGGAACGCACGATTGGCAAAAATTCATCACGCCCGCCGAGCTGGCGCGGATGTGCAGACAGGCAGGGTTGGATGTCATCGATACCAAGGGCATGACCTACAATCTTTTAACCCGCCGCTATTCTTTATGCGATTCGACAGAAGTGAATTATATGATTGCCTGCCGCCCGGTTTAAAGTTGTTTGTCGGAATATGATAAAAGGTCGTCTGAAAAATGTTTTTCAGACGACCTTTTGATTATTTAACGAAGGTTGAACTGACTACCACAGCTTATTGCTTACGTTTATCCCACCAAGCGAATAAGTTGCCTAAAACGGTTCCCGATACGGAGTGCCAGACGCAGGCGACGGCGGTGGCGACGGCGGATTCGGCGTTACCCGGGAAGAATTTGGCGCTCAGACCCGTGGCGAGACCGGCGTTTTGTACGCCGACTTCGATAGCGATGGTACGTTTTTTGGCGGTATTCATACCGGTCAGTGCGCCGCTGTAATAGCCGAGGATGTAGCCGCCGATATTGTGTGCGGCAATGGCGAGCACCATAACGAGGGCGGATTCGGCAAAGCGGTGGCCGTGGACGGCGGCAACACCGCCGACAATGCAGGCAAAGGCGGCAACGGCAACGGCGGGCATAATGGCGCGGACATCTTCAAACCAGTGTTTTTTGTGTAGCAACATATTGGCGGCAGAGCCGATAACGACGGGCAACAGGGTAACGAGCAACATAAACTTGAACATGCCCCAGCCATCCATTTCGACGGTTTGTCCCACGAGGTAAGTCATCCACAGCGGCGTCATAACGGGAGCGAGGACGGTAGAGACGGTGGTCATGCCGACTGAGAAGGCAACATCGCCTTTGGCAAGGAAACTCATGATGTTGGACGAAACCCCGCCCGGGCAAGTACCGACCAAAACCAGACCCAGCGTCAATCCGGGCGAAAGGTTGAAGGCTTTGGCGATACCGATGGCGAGCAGCGGCATAATGGTGTATTGGGCGACTGCGCCGATGAAAATATCGAGCGGGCGTTTAGCCAAAATTTGATAGTCTTCTTTGCCTAGAGTCATGCCCATGCCGAGCATAATGATGCCGAGTACGACGACTTGCGTGTCGCCTTTCACCCATGAAAAGGTAGCGGGTTCGATAAAGGCGACGATAGAGGCAAGGACGATAATCAGTGCGGTGAATCGGGTCATTTGCCGGCTGACGGCGGTCAGAAAGTTCATAGTTTGCTCCTTTGTAGGTTGTTATGTATGACAGCGATTGCCGTAATTTAACGGATATTAACTTTTCTGTATCATCCTGGCAATGATGGACAGACGTGTGCCAAAGGTCGTCTGAACACTAAGAAGGTACTGTTTTTGATAACGACGTTTTTCTAGAAACCGATTTATATATTGTCAACAATGTTTAATTGACACCTATAAACCGTTCACAACCAATCAATAAGTAGTCAAAAGTAATACCATGATTGAAAGAAATAATTCATTTATTTGCTTGGTATTCCGTATAAAAATGCCTGAAATCCTAACTAGTCTTTGACAATCTTTAACCCATCCCCTAATATCCAACAGTTTGATTCCGCACGGCGGATTTAAGAAAAACATTTTTGAGATTTTGAGAGGTAAAACGATTATGGAATGGGAATTTAACAGTTACTACACGTTGATTGCCGCCACATTGGTTTTGTTGATTGGCAGGGTTTTGGTAAACAAAGTCAAATTCCTGCGCGATTTCAACATTCCCGAGCCTGTGGCAGGCGGCTTGATTGCTGCGATTGTCCTGTTTGCACTGCATCAAGCCTACGGCGTGAGCTTCAAATTTGAAAAACCGCTGCAAGATGCATTCATGCTGATTTTCTTCACCTCTATCGGTTTGAGCGCGGATTTCTCCCGCTTGAAAGCAGGCGGTCTGCCGTTGGTGATTTTTACCGCCATCGTAGGGGCGTTTATCATCGTGCAAGATTTCGTCGGTGTCGGCTTGGCAAAAGCTTTGGGACTGGATCCTCTGATCGGTCTGATTACCGGCTCGATTACGCTGACCGGCGGACACGGTACCGCAGGCGCATGGGGTCCGGACTTTGAAAACAAATTCGGCTTGGTTGGTGCTACCGGATTGGGTATGGCTTCGGCAACATTCGGCCTGGTATTCGGCGGCCTGATCGGCGGCCCGGTTGCGCGCCGTCTGATCAACAAAATGGGGCGCAAACCCATCGATCAAAGCGGACAAAAGGCAAATTCAGACGAACATGCCGACGACGTGTTCGAACAAGCGAAGCGCACCCGCCTGATTACCGCCGAATCTGCCGTCGAAACGCTTGCCATGTTTGCAGCGTGTTTGGCATTTGCCGAAATTGTGGACGGCTTCGACAAAGAATATCTGTATGACTTGCCGAAATTCGTATGGTGTCTGTTTGCCGGTGTCGTCATCCGCAACATTCTGACTTCTGCGTTTAAAGTCAATATGTTCGACCGCGCCATCGACGTATTCGGCAATGCCTCCCTGTCGCTTTTCCTTGCAATGGCGCTTTTGAACCTGAAATTGTGGGAACTGACCGGTCTGGCGGGTCCTGTAACCATCATCCTCGCCGTACAAACCGTCGTGATGATTCTGTACGCGACATTCGTGACTTATGTCTTTATGGGACGCGACTACGATGCAGCAGTTTTGGCGGCAGGACACTGCGGCTTCGGCTTGGGCGCAACGCCGACCGCCGTTGCCAATATGCAATCCATCACGCAGACCTTCGGTCCTTCTCACAAAGCCTTCTTGATTGTGCCGATGGTCGGCGCGTTCTTCGTGGACTTGATTAACGCGGCAATCCTTTCCGGTTTTGTAAATGTCATCACCAAATAAGTAAGCATTTATAACGGTTCGTTGAAAAAGCACTTGCAACATTTACTTGCTGCAAGTGCTTTTGTTATGATGGTCGTCTGAAAAGCAGTCCGGTCTGGTCTGCAACCGCATCAAGGAGATATTTATGAACAAAAAACTGCTGGCTTTGCCGCTCGTCCTGATATTGGCCGCGTGCGGCAAGGATGAGCCCAAGCAGGCTTTGGAATGCAATCATCCCGCCGCCATCCAAAGCATCAAAACACAAATCCAAAACATTATCCGCCAGGAAGCGCGCGCATTTGCCCGCAACGACAGCCGCCAATTTGTCGATGCGGACAAAGTCATTGCTGCCGGTTCCGAACTGGAAATCGGCTTAACCAATGCACAGCAAATTGATGAAGACAACAAAACCATGTGCGGTGCGGATTTAAGCATCCGCGTTCCTGCCGATGTCCTTAATGCGGCGGAAACCAATAGTCCTTTGATTTACAGCGAAACGACTTTAGCCGAAATACTGGAACAAAAGCTGACAGGCAGCAATTTGAAATTTGCCGACAATACGCTTTCAACTTCCGTACGTTATACGCCTGATAAAGACGGCAACGCTGTTTTGGAAGACAACACTGTCTCCATGACGGCGCGCACGCTGTCCTCGCTGCTGCTGCCCTACGGTGTCAAAAGTATTGTGATGATTGACGGCAAGGCAGTCAGCAAAGAAGATGCTATGAAGTTGTTAAAAGGCAAACACGATGAGCCGCCTGTCGTTTCTCCGGAAGATATTCTGGAAAACAATGCCGCCAGCCAAGCATCGGGCGTGCCGCAGGCAGCAGGATTGGAAACCGAAATCCTGCATCCTGATATAGAAGCGAAACGCGAAGAGCCGTCCTTCTCGCAAAACGATCTGGACAATGCACGCCGTCAAAACCGTAATGCAGATTCTGAAATCCAAGGGGTATGGGACGGGATGGAGCATACTGTCCAAAAAGAACTGCTCGCCGAGCAGCGTGCTTGGATTCAGAACAAGATTCAAAACTGCCAACAGGCTGCCGCCCAGGCTGACAACCCTGCTCAAGCCGAATATCTCAAGCTCCAATGCGATACCCGCATGACGCGCGAACGTACGCAATACCTGCGCGGCTATTCGATTGACTAGACGGATCTTCCTTCTCGATCATCAAAAGGTCGTCTGAAATCTTGACTTCAAGGTTCCAGACGACCTTTTTCCTTTTTTCTGTATTTGGCTTTGTTTAATTTATTTGTAATTTTGATACAAATTTCGATAAATCTCGTTTTCATGTGAATTACGGCGGATAAAACAATAGCGATATGGCAAAGGGGGAAGACTCGGCAGCCTCTTTTATCAAACTCGTTAAAATGATTTTATTTCAATGTATTAAAAACAGAAAAATCCTGAAAGGGGTCGTCTGAAAACAGCATGCATGGTTTGTGATGTAAGTCAAAGAGAAATGTAACAAAATTACTTATAGTAATCGTAGTGAAAATTTATCGTCTTTATTGCCACCTTATATCAAGGAGATACACCATGAACGCATCAGCCGACAATGTCGTCAGCCCCGCCATCGCCGAGGTCAACAGTTTGGTTGAAAAGGGTTTGCGCTCGTTGGACGAGTTTCGCAAGCTGAATCAGGAGCAGATTGATTATATCGTTGCCAAAGCCTCCATTGCCACGCTGGACAAACATGGTGTACTCGCCATGCATGCGGTCGAAGAAACGGGACGCGGTGTATTTGAAGATAAGGCGACCAAAAACCTGTTTGCCTGCGAAAACGTCGTGCGCCGCCTGCGCGATTTGAAAACCGTGGGCGTCATCAGCGAAGAAGATGTAACCGGCATTACCGAAATCGCCGATCCGGTCGGGGTAGTCTGCGGTATCGTGCCGACCACCAATCCGACTTCCACCACCATTTTCAAATCTCTGATTGCGCTGAAAACCCGCAATCCGATTATTTTCTCGTTCCACCCTTCCGCCCAGCAGTGTTCCGCCCACGCCGCCCAAATCGTGCGCGATGCCGCGATTGCCGCCGGCGCGCCGGAAAACTGCATCCAGTGGATTGAAAAACCGTCTATGGAAGGCACTTCCGCGCTGATGAAGCATCCGGGCGTAGCGACGATTTTGGCGACCGGCGGCAATGCGATGGTGGAAGCCGCTTATTCCTGCGGCAAACCCGCGCTCGGCGTCGGGGCGGGCAACGTGCCTGCCTATGTCGAAAAAACGGCAAACATCCAGCAGGCGGCACACGACATCGTGATGTCCAAAGCGTTCGACAACGGCATGATCTGCGCCAGTGAACAAGCCGTCATCGCCGATAAAGAGATTTATAAAGAGTTGGTCGAAGAGTTCAAATCCTACGGCGTGTACTTCGCCAACAAAAAAGAAAAAGCCATGCTCGAAGACTTCATCTTCGGCGTCACGGCAAACTGCGCCAACTGCGGCGGCGCGAAACTCAATTCCGCCGTTGTGGGCAAACCGGCAGCGTGGATTGCCGAACAGGCCGGGTTTAAAGTCCCCGAAAAAACCAACATCATCATCGCCGAATGCCGCGAAGTCGGCCCCAACGAGCCGCTGACCCGCGAAAAACTCTCGCCCGTACTGGCAATGCTCAAAGCGGATTCCACCGAACAAGGTTTGCAGTTTGCCGAACAAATGGTCGCCTTCGACGGCTTGGGACACTCCGCCGCCATCCATACCGCCGACCACGAATTGGCAAAAACTTTCGGTACCCGCGTCAAAGCCCTGCGCGTGATTTGGAACTCGCCCTCCACCTTCGGCGGCATCGGCGACGTTTACAACGCCTTCCTGCCGTCCCTGACCTTGGGCTGCGGCTCTTACGGCAAAAACTCCGTCGGCGGCAACGTCAGCGCAGTCAACCTGTTAAACATCAAAAAAGTAGGCCGTCGGAGAAACAACATGCAATGGTTCAAAGTACCCGCCAAAATCTATTTCGAGCGCGATTCCATCCAATACCTGCAAGACATGAAAGACTGCGAAAAAGTCATGATTGTGACCGACCGTTCGATGGTCGATTTGGGCTTCGTCGATAAAGTGACCCACCAGCTCCACCAACGCAAAAACAAAGTAACCATCCAGCTTTTCACCGACGTCGAAGCCGATCCGAGCGTCCAAACCGTCTATAAAGGTACCGATTTGATGCGCAGCTTCCAGCCCGACACCATCATCGCGCTGGGCGGCGGCTCGCCGATGGACGCGGCAAAAGCTATGTGGCTCTTCTACGAACAGCCCCAAGTCGACTTTGAAGACCTCGTCCAAAAATTCATGGACATCCGCAAACGCGCCTTCCGCTTCCCCGAGTTGGGCCGAAAAGCCAAATTCATCGGCATCCCCACCACATCGGGCACCGGCTCCGAAGTTACGCCGTTTACCGTCATCAGCGACGGCGACAAAAAATACCCCATCGCCGACTACTCGCTGACCCCGACCATTGCCATCGTCGATCCCGCGTTTACCATGACCGTCCCCGCCGGCGTAACCGCCGACACCGGTCTGGACGTACTGACCCACGCCGTAGAAGCATACGTTTCCGTACTCGCCAACGACTTTACCGACGGCCTCGCCCTGCAAGCCATCAAGCTCGTGTTCCAATACCTCGAACGCTCCTACAAACACGGCGCGTCCGACCCCGAAGCGCGCGAACACATGCACAACGCTTCCACCATCGCAGGCATGGCGTTCTCCAACGCATTCCTCGGCATCAACCACTCGATGGCGCACAAAATCGGCGGCAAATACCACGTTCCGCACGGCCGCGCCAATGCCATCCTGCTGCCGCACGTTATCCGCTACAACGGCACGCGCCCGCAGAAAACCGCCACCTGGCCGAAGTACAACTACTACAAAGCCGACCTGAAATATCAGGAAATCGCCCGTACCTTAGGCCTACCGTGCGCCACCCCTGCCGAAGGCGTAGAATCCTTCGCCCGCGCCTGTCATGAACTGGCGGTCAACGTCGGCATCAAAATGTCGTTCAAAGAACAAGGCATAGACGAAAAAACCTTCATCGACGGCCGCAAAGAACTGGCAATGCTGTCCTTCGAAGACCAATGCACCCCCGCCAACCCGCGTCTCGCATTGGTCGCCGACATGGAAGAAATCCTGACCAAAGCCTATTACGGCGAATAAGGTTCGCGAAACACAATAAGGCGTAAGAAAAAGGTTGTCTGAAAACCGCATTTCGGGTTTTCAGACAACCTTTGTTTTTATGTAGTCCCCCGCTTATGAATGCTTCACTTATTTTTAGCAGCCGTAGCGTGGGCTTTGCCTACGGAACACATAAGGCGGAATAGTCTCGGCAAGATTTTGTATTTCGCGGGCATAGCCCACGCTACGATTTGCAGCATCTCAAATCCTTCCACTCCAACCGCCGTCAAACATCTAACAGGTTTATGTGAACAAAGGTCGTCTGAAAATCTGAAACATGGTTTTCAGACGACCTCTCACTATTTACCCTATCACTCGCCGCGTTTTCTCAACTCCGCCGGCGTGCAGCCGAAATATTCGCGAAATGCCTTGGTAAAGCTTGAAACATGGGCGTAGCCGCAACGGTAGGCTGTTTCTCCTATGCTGACGCTGTCCGTACCCAAAGCATACAGCGCATATTGCATATGCTTGTGCCGCAGCCACTCGCTCGCCGTCGTACCGAACGATTCTTTCAGGCGGCGTTGCAGCGTCCGCTCGCTGATATACAGCGCGTCGGCAAGTGCAGATACTTGGTGCGCGCCCGCATCGAATGCCTGGTTGAGCAGACGGATGAAACTTTCTGAAGGATGAGGCGGTTCGGCGGCGGTTTCGGTATAGGGATAGCGGTTGAGAAAATCCGTCCATAGTCCAGCCAAAAGTTGCAACACGTCCGCTTCACGCTGTAAGTCGTCCGCCAATCCGCCTTGCTCCGCCCCCTTCAAGCTGCTTAAAGCAAGGCGGCGCAAACTGCCATCCAGCGGCCAATGTCTGACTTTTTCCCGATAAACCGCCTGCAGCAAACCCGCATATTGCGGGCGAGCCAGCCAGCGGTCTATCCCCTTGAGCGTCAGTTTCGCCGTATGCCCGCCTTCATACAAATAACGGCTGAACAAGATTTCCTCGTCGCACGCAATCAATAGGACATGTCCGCCTTCAGCCTCAATACGGTAACGTTCGCGATTGATGCCGAAATCCAAACTGCCTTCGAGCAGCAGGACAAACGCGATGTAAGGCTCCGACAGGCGCGTGCTTTGAAACGTTTTGCGCGCGGTCAGGCTGCCGCCATGCAGGGAAATGCCGCTGCACAAGGTTTCAAAACGGTAGCTGCCGTCCAAATAGTCGCCCCCTTCGCCCTGTTGAACCATGTTGACGAGCTGTTGGCTATTAAGACAGGATGTTTCCATAAGCTGTGTGGCGGAATCCGCGTATTTTGAACAAAAGGTCGAGCTACTTTATCACAATGGCAGAAAGACGGAAAACGGCGGGGATTGGTGAAGGTCGTCTGAATTGATATTCAGAGGACCTTGAACGGCTGTGTTTTAAATATGGTATTTATTCATTAATTTCACCGTCAGGTAGTCCAAACCACCTTAAGGGAATCGTGTTAAATTGGTAATGACAGTTAACACAGATAATATAATCTAAAACATCTTTATATTCTGGCTTTGTAAACCAATCATTCAAAACATAGACATATTCAACCCGCCAACCTAAAGAGTGAACCAATTTTGTATATTGTTTTCTCTTAAAGTCGCAAGTTTGTAATTTCTCATCTACGGAACCAGGGGTTTGTTGAAATTTGATTTCAATGATAAATAAGGTATCACGGATGATGATAAATAACCCATTGTCGGGCAGTAATCTTTTAGACAGATGGTCTTTCCAATTAATATTGTATTCCGGTCTTTCCAAAAATCGGTAAAACTCATATTTTTTGAAACAATAAGCCTTCAATTCTCCATTAAACCAAACTTCATAACCAGCATTATCATCTGTTTTTCTTAAGTCGTACCCGGGAATTTCTTCAAACAGCTGTCGTAAGTCTGTGCGTTCTTCGAATCTGAGTCCTGTTTGTGTTTTTGCACCGCCGATTCCACCAATAATCATTTTTCTAACCTTTTCTTTGCTAATTCAAAAAAATCTTCTTCTAGTTCGCAACCGCAAAATTTCCGACCATGTTTTAAGGCGGCGACTCCTGTTGTGCCACTGCCCATGAAAGGGTCAAAAATTAAATCTCCAATGTTTGAAGCTGACAGTATGCAGCGTTCAAGCAAGGCGAGTGGTTTTTGTGTCGGATGTTTGCCGAATGTTTTTTCGGCTTTATTTGGAGGAGGGAATGTCCAAACACATTTCATCTGTTTGCCATCGTTTTGTGTTTTCATGGTTTCATAATGAAACGTGTGTTTGGCTTTTTTATTTTTCTTTGCCCATAAGATTGTTTCTGTTGAATGGGTAAAGAAACGACAGGACAAATTAGGGGGAGGATTGGGTTTTTCCCAAGTAATATTGTTCAAAATATGGTAGCCGATGGTTTGCATCAGGTAGCCGATTAAATAGATATTATGGAATGTGCCGCAAACCCAAATTGTGCCGTTTGGTTTTAATAAGGCGTAACACAGTCGGAGCCATTCTTCGTAGAATTCCAAATCTGCCGTCATTCCTTTGGATTTATCCCAGTTGCCCTTATTGACGGAAACCATTTGTCCGTTTTGACAACTGAAGCCGTTATTGGAAAGAAAATAAGGTGGGTCTGCGAAAATCATATCAAAACAGCCGTTTGGATGTTTTTCCAATATCTTCCGCATGACGTTAAGGGAATTTTCGTTGTAGAGGACAAGGTCGTCTGAAACGATTTTTTTCAACCGGTTTTGATAAATGGCGGCTTCTTCAGCCAGTTTGTCGAAATCACTCATAAATTGCCAGCAATTCTCCAACCTTCTTACGGCTGCTGCCCTTTGCAGCGATATTGCGTTGTACTTCAACTGTTTTCAGAATGGCAGAAGAATAAATATCCCTTGTGAATTCAGTATCATGATTTGAAATCAAAACACCTTGAGAGTTAGGTGCAATTTGTTGGGCTGACTGGGAAAGGCGGATTTGATCGTCTAAATTGAAACCTTCTTTGGCATAAGTGGTAAATGAAGCGGTTGGGCTTAAAGGCGCATAAGGAGGATCACAATAAACAGTATCCGTATTGTCTGCTAGAGATAGGGTCGTCTGAAAATCTCCGCACATTAATTCAACTCTGTCAGATTTTTGAATGAAACCTTCCATTTCTTGTTGGGGAAAGTAGGGCGATTTGTAGCGTCCGAACGGCACATTGAATGCCCCTTTGCTGTTGTAACGGCATAAACCGTTAAAAGCATGGCGGTTCAAATAAATAAATAGTGCTGAGCGTTCGTGTAGGTTTTGGCTGAAGTTGAATTGTTCCCGCAATTCATAAAATTTTGAATCGCTATTATTTTCGGAAGTAAAGAAAGAGCGGACATAGTCGATGAATCCGGATTTTTCTTCTTTTAGGATACGGAATAAGCCGATTACGTCAGCGTTAATATCATTGAGCAGATAATGTTCGAAATCCAATGCAAGAGACAAAGCGGCAGAACCGCAAAAGGGTTCAATTAGACGTTTTCGTGCAGAAGAAGGGAGGTTGTGTTCGATAAAGGGGACAAGTTTATGTTTGCCACCTGCCCATTTTAGGAAGGGTTTTGAAGCCATTAGGATGCAGAGTATAAGCGTGGTTGATTGGCTTGGAATTGTGCCAAAACATCGTGAGGAATACAATGGATTGTTAGACTTATCAACCCAATCTACCTTAAAAAGGTCGTCTGAAAACCCTGTTTCCAAGTTTTCAGACGACCTTATCTTAATTACAGCAATCAATGCCGAATCGGCTTTACACCACGATATTCACCAGTCTGCCCGGTACGACGATGATTTTCTTGGCAGGCTTGCCTTCCATGAATTTCACCGCGCCTTCGGTGGCGAGTGCGGTGGCTTCGAGGTCGGCTTTGGAGGCGTCGGCGGCGACGGTGATTTTGCCGCGCAGTTTGCCGTTGACTTGAACCATGACTTCGATTTCAGATTTGACCAAGGCGGCTTCGTCGACTGTCGGCCAGCCTGCTTCCCACAGTTTCGCGCCGTTCAATTCGCTCCACAGGGTTTCGCAGATGTGCGGCACGATGGGCCACAGCAGGCGTACGGCGGTTTCCAATACTTCTTGGGCGACGGCGCGGCCTTGTTCGCTGCCGGTGTCGGTTTTGTCGTATTGGTTGAGCAGTTCCATCACGGCGGCGATGGCGGTGTTGAACTGCTGGCGGCGGCCGTAGTCGTCGCTGACTTTGGCGGTGGTGGCGTGCAGTTTGTGGCGCAGGTCTTTGATTTCTTTAGACAAACCGTCTTGGCTGCCTGCAAACGCTTTGACCGCGCCGCCTTGTTTCAGGTGTTCGTAAACGGTGCGCCACAGACGACGCAGGAAGCGGTGTGCGCCTTCGACACCGCTGTCGCTCCATTCGAGGGACTGTTCGGGCGGTGCGGCGAACATCATAAACAGACGGGCGGTGTCCGCGCCGTAGGCGTTAATCAGTTCTTGCGGATCGACGCCGTTGTTTTTGGACTTGGACATTTTTTCCGTGCCGCTGATGACGACGGGCAGTCCGTCGGCTTTGAGGACGGCGGAAACGGGGCGGCCTTTGTCGTCGAAAGTCAATTCGACATCGGCAGGGTTGATCCAGTCTTTGCTGCCGTTGGCGTTTTCGCGGTAGTAGGTTTCGCAGACGACCATGCCTTGCGTGAGCAGGCGTTCAAACGGTTCGTCCACGCTGACCAAGCCTTCGTCGCGCATCAGTTTGGTGAAGAAGCGCGCGTACAAGAGGTGCAGAATCGCGTGTTCGATACCGCCGATGTATTGGTCGACCGCGCCCCAGTATTTCGCGGCTTCGGTCGATACCATGCCTTCTGCGAACTTGGGCGACATGTAGCGGAAGAAATACCAGCTCGATTCCATGAAGGTGTCCATGGTGTCGGTTTCGCGTTTTGCCGCGCCGCCGCATGATGGGCAGGTGGTTTCGTAAAATTCGGGCATTTTTGCCAAAGGCGAACCCATGCCGTCAGGTACGACGTTTTCAGGCAGGACGACGGGCAGTTGGTCGGCAGGGACGGGGACGTCGCCGCATTTTTCGCAATGGACGATGGGAATCGGGCAGCCCCAGTAGCGTTGGCGCGAAATGCCCCAGTCGCGCAGGCGGTATTGGGTTTTCGGTTCGCCCGCGTCTTGGCTTTGCAGTTTGGCGGCGATGGCGTCGAAGGCCGTCTGAAAATTCATGCCATCCAAGTCGCCACTGTTGACCAATACGCCGTTTTCTTTGTCGCCGTACCATTCTTGCCATTGGTTTGCGTCAAATACGTTGTCGCCGACGGCAATGACTTGTTTTTTCAGCAGATTGTATTTGGTGGCGAACTCGAAATCGCGTTCGTCGTGCGCCGGAACCGCCATCACCGCGCCGTCGCCGTAGCCCCACAATACATAGTTGGCAATCCACACTTCCAGCTTGTCGCCGTTAAGCGGATTAACCACATAGCGGCCGGTCGGCACGCCTTTTTTCTCCATCGTCGCCATATCGGCTTCGGCAACCGAGCCGGCTTTGCATTCGGCGATAAACTCTTGCAATTCGGGTTTGTCGGCGGCTGCGGCGGTTGCCAGCGGATGCTCGGCGGCAACGGCGACATAAGTCGCGCCCATCAACGTGTCGGGACGGGTGGTATAAACTTGCAGGAATTTCGCGTAATCGCCTTCCAAGCCTTGCTTGCTGTCGTCTGAAACGGCAAAGCGCACGGTCATACCGCGTGATTTGCCGATCCAGTTGCGCTGCATGGTTTTGACTTGTTCCGGCCAGTGTTCCAGCTTGTCCAAGTCGTTGAGCAGCTCTTCGGCGTAATCCGTGATTTTGAAGTAATACATCGGGATTTCGCGTTTTTCGATCAACGCGCCCGAACGCCAGCCGCGTCCGTCGATGACTTGCTCGTTGGCAAGGACGGTTTGGTCGACGGGGTCCCAGTTTACCGTGCCGTTTTTGCGATAGACGATGCCTTTTTCAAACAGCTTGGTAAACAGCCATTGTTCCCAGCGGTAGTATTCGGGTTTGCAGGTGGCGACTTCGCGCTCCCAGTCAATCGCAAAACCCAGGCTTTTGAGCTGGGTTTTCATGTATTCGATGTTGCTGTAGGTCCAAGCGGCGGGGGCGACGTTGTTTTTCATCGCTGCGTTTTCCGCAGGCATACCGAACGCGTCCCAACCCATAGGCTGCATGACGTTGAAGCCGTTTAAGAGTTTGAAGCGGCTCAATACGTCGCCGATGGTGTAGTTGCGCACATGCCCCATGTGCAGCTTGCCGCTGGGGTAGGGGAACATGGAAAGGCAGTAGTATTTGGGTTTGGAAGCATCTTCGGAGACGTTGAAAATACGGGCGTCGTCCCATTTTTTCTGCGCCGCAGGCTCGATGGCGGCGGGCTGGTAATGTTCTTGCATGATGGTCTTAGACTTAAATAACAATGAGAAAGAATAATAAAAGCGCAATTATATAATAGGCAGGCTGGTTTTGATATGAATACCAACCAGTTCCAAATTTCTACCCTTCTTCCAAAAAATATTGACTTTATTTTATTTCTTTTTACAATTTCTCTTCGGATTATAACTTTGGCATTAAAGGAGATTTTGTATGAAATACACATTAGGGTTGTTGATGGCATTGGCTTTGTCAGCTTGCGGGGTGGTCGGTAATAAGACCATTTCTGACAATTCGTTAAAAAATAAAGCCGCATTTGCATTAAATGTTCCTGTTGAAAGCATCAGTATTTCAAATCGCCATGGAGATATCGATTCAGTCAAATTCGTAGCAACAACAGGCGGTAAATCGTATTCTTGCTATGTAACCACCGTCATGGGAGCGGTTTCATCTGATGCCTTATGTTCCGGTTCAAATGTTCACGGCGGCAAAGGAAGTCGGGGCGGGTCAAGTTGTAACGCATTATTAAAAGCAGCCGGCCGCTGCTGATAATTGCTGCAAATCAAGCAAAAGGTCGTCTGAAACTATTTCAGACGACCTTTTTTATAAATCATATCTTGCTCTTTTACTCTTGAGTTTTCCTCACTCCACCCATATATCCAGCCTAGTTTTTACACATATCAACAACCATTACTATCATGAGCAACCAAGATTTTTATGCAACACTCGGCGTGGCGCGCGGTGCGAGCGACGACGAAATCAAAAAAGCCTACCGCAAGCTGGCGATGAAATACCATCCCGACCGCAATCCCGGCGACAAAGAAGCGGAAGAAAAATTTAAAGAAGTTCAAAAAGCCTACGACACCTTGTCCGACAAAGAAAAACGCGCCATGTATGACCAATACGGCCATGCCGCGTTTGAGCAGGGCATGGGCGGCGGCGCAGGCGGATTCGGCGGTTTTGGTGGGTTCGGCGGCGCGCAGGGCTTCGACTTTTCCGACATCTTCAGCCAAATGTTCGGCGGAGGCGGGGGCGGCGGCCGTCAGCCAAACTATCAAGGCGCGGATTTGCAGGTCGGCGTGGAAATCACGTTGGAAGATGCCGCCAAAGGTATCAAAAAACGCATCAACATCCCGACCTACGAAGAATGCGATGTCTGCCACGGCAGCGGCGCAAAACCCGGTACGTCCGCATCGACTTGTTCAACCTGTCACGGTTCCGGTACGGTACACGTCCGCCAAGCTATTTTCCAAATGCAGCAGACCTGTCCGACCTGCCACGGCACAGGCAAGGAAATCAAAGACCCGTGCGTCAAATGCCGTGGCGAAGGCCGCACCAAAACCAGCAAAACCGTTGAAGTCAACATCCCCGCCGGCATCGACGACGGTCAACGCATCCGCTTGAGCGGCGAAGGCGAACCTGGTACGCACGGCGCGCCCGCAGGCGATTTGTACGTCAACGTCCGCGTCAAAGAACACAAAATATTCGAACGCAACGGCTTGGATTTGCATTGCGAGCTGCCCATCAGTTTCGCCGTCGCAGCCCTGGGCGGCGAAGTCGAAGTTCCGACCTTGGACGGCAAAGTCAAACTGAACATCCCGAAAGAAACGCAAACCGGCCGCCGTATGCGCGTCAAAGGCAAAGGCATCAAATCCCTGCGCTCCAGCGCGACGGGCGATTTGTACTGCCACGTTGTGGTGGAAACGCCGGTCAACCTGACCGACCGCCAGAAAGAGTTGCTGGAAGAGTTCGAGAAAATCTCCACCGGTCTCGACCGCAGCCAAACCCCGCGCAAAAAATCGTTTTGGGACAAAGTGGGCGAACTGTTTGACTGATTCGGGTTTGAAAACAGTAAAAGGTCGTCTGAAAGCTGATATCGTCGGCTTTCAGACGACCTTTCTTCACCCTGTTTAAAAGAAAGCTGCAGATATAGTGGATTAACTTTAAACCGGTAC
>NZ_KV812067.1:68601-87425 GCF_001813335.1 Neisseria sp. HMSC055H02
TCCTGATTTAAATTTAATCCACTATATAACGGATAGTTTGCAACCGATACACTTGATGCATAGCTACCTCGGGAATGGCTCTTTGACTACGACGATGCAGTATGTTATCGGTTTGAAATTGATCTGCTACGCGATATTCGGGCAGCTTTTCCGTAGGCAAAGCCTACGCTACGAATGAAGGAAATCATTCGGTTCTAAATAGATGAAAATACCCGCTTACTGCTACGATGTTCCTCTTTTCGTCTCCCGCATAATCAATATCTTCCAAAACAAAACGTCGTCTGAAAGCTTTTCAGATGACGTTTTGTTTGTATTGCCTTACCACATTTTCGACAGTGTGTTTTCCACCTCAGCCTTGACTTGCGCGCCAAAGCGGCGGCTTAAGAATTTACTGAAATCGTCTTCGGGCGTGTAGCTGACCAGTTCGGGGGCTTTGACGACATCGCGGGCGATGCTGTACACGCTGCCGAAGTCGTCAATCAGTCCGACTTTTTTTGCTTCAAGGCCGGTATAGACGCGGCCGCTGAATACGTCGGGGTATTCTTTGTCTTTCAATTTTTCACCGCGTCCGAGCTTGACGGCCTTGATGAATTCTTGATGGGTGTCTGACAGCATACTTTCCCAGATTTTCGCCTGCTCAGGCGTTTCAGGGGTAAACGGATCACCCATGCCTTTGTTGCTGCCTGCGGTTTTCAGACGACGTTTGATACCCAGCTTGTCCATCAGGCCGGTTACATCGAAACCGCCGCCGATCACGCCGATACTGCCGACGATGCTGGAGGGGTCGGCGTAGATTTTGTCCGCGGCGGCAGCGATGTAGTAGCAGCCGGAGGCGCACATATCTTCGGCGACGACATAGACGGGGATGTCTTTATGTTCGCCTTTCAGACGACGTATCTCGTTAAAAGCAGTATTGGAGATAACGGGCGAACCGCCGGGGCTGTTGGCGCGGATGACGATGCCTTTTGCATTCGGATTGCTGTAGGCCGCCTCCATGCTGTCGCGCAGCATTTTGACCTGATCGTCCATGCCGCCGCCTATTTCGCCTTCCAATGTGATGACTGCCGTATGCTCTTTACCTGCGGCCAGCCCTTGTCCGGCCGTGCCGTCGTCCGAACCGAACCATAATGCGGCAATCAGCAGGACGCCGATAATCCGCCAGAAGTTGCGCCAAAAACGGGCACGCCGCTGCTCTTTATAGGCGGCAAGCAGTACGTCGCGCAACACGTCCCGTTCCCAGCGGCCTTCCGGGCCGTCCGGACGTTTATCGGGGTATCCGTTGGTTTCTTGCATAATTTTCCTTTGTTTCTAAATAAATCCTAAATCAGGTTCGGGGCATTTTATAACGAAACTTCCGGCTGAAAAACCTTCCGTTTACTCGAATGCCTCAAAATACGCCAGCAGGGTTTGCGGCAGCCATTGCAGGTTCAGACGACCTTTGTCGCGGCTGACGAACGCGGCGTGTCCGCCGTATTGGGGTTGCAGCAGCGTAACGGCGGACGAAACCTCTTCTACCGTCGGCAAGGCTTTCGGCGGCAGAAACGGGTCGTTGACGGCGTTGAGCAGCAAAAGCGGCGTACGCACGGTTTTCAGCCAATGCTTGCACGAAGCGCGGCGGTAATAATCATGCCGGTCGGCGAAACCGTGCAGCGGCGCGGTAAACCTGTCGTCAAAATCCCCCAGCGTTTTGCATTCTTTCAACGAGGTCGTCTGAAAACCTGTTGCGGCGGCTTTGGGCAATAAAGATTTTAAAAAATAGCGGGTGTAGAGCAGTTTTGACATCCCCTTATCAAAGCGAGTGCCTGCCGCTGCCGCATCCACCGGCGCAGAGACGGCGGCAGCGGCGTAAGGGACGGCAGCCATGTCCAGACTGCCGTATTCGCCCAAATATTTTGCCAGCGCATTGCCGCCCAAAGACACGCCCGCCGCATAAATCCTGCGGTAGCGTTCCGAAAGCATTTCCAGCATAAAGCCGATTTCCCGCGTATCGCCCAAATGATAAAACACAGGCGCGGTATTCTCTACGCCGCCGCAACTGCGGAAATGCACTACCACGCCGTTCCAGCCTTTTTCAATGACCGCGCGCATCAATTCAACGGCGTAATGGCTGCGGCTGCTGCCCTCCAATCCGTGAAACAAAACCACCAAAGGCGCATCGGGATCGGCGGCATCGACAAAATCACAGGCAACCAAAGTGCGTCCCGTACTGTCCGGCAGCAGCTCGCGGCGGTAGGCAGGGGCGGGGCGTTGAATGAATTTGGCAAATATCGTGTCCGCATGACCGTTGCGCAGCCATAGGGGCGTATTCGGGCATAAGGTTTCCATTATTCGAAATCCTTTTTGAAAACAACATAATAAACCAATAGCGCCGTCAGCATCCTATTCGTCCATCCTGCCCAAATATCCGTCGGATAATGTACGCCCAAATAAACCCGTGAAAATCCCGTCAACAAGGCAAACAAGATGCCGACGACAAAAGCGGTATGGCGGTATGCAGTCCGATAACACAATAGAATCAGCATCACTGCGATTGCGGCGGAAAACGTACTATGCCCGCTTGGAAACGAAAAATTGGCCTCTTCGACGGCACGAGGTCAAAGCAACGGGCGCGGACGCTGTATCCATGCCTTTATCCAAAGCATATTCAAAGTCGGCAACAATGCCGCCAAAGGCACGAATACCGCTGCCTGCAGTTTGCCAAACCGCCACAGGCATACCGCCGCCAAACAGACCGGCGGTACGGCGACGGCGGTTTTACCCAGATAATGAAGCAACAGCGCAATCGGAAAAAACCATTGTCCTATCTGTTCATGAATGACAAACATCAACGGATGTTCGAATGCAAAACTCCCGCCATTTGCCAGATGGATAGCGATATAAACAGAAAGAGGCAAAAATACCACAATGGCAGTTTGTACAAAACGGCGGAAAAAAAAGAAAAAAAATCAGGCATAAATCAGTGAAAAAATCAGGTTTGAATCAAATATCCGACAAACAAGCCGCGTTCGCAATCAAGAAGGACGAATTGATAGTCTTTGGCATTAATTTTTGATAATTACTGCTTTTTTCCCTCTGGAAAATCAGGTAAACCGAATAAGGATACCGCGAGAAAGTGTTATTCTGACCGTACAAACCAAACGGCATCCGTATCGTTTCCCATCGGGGCAGGCGGATGGTTCCGATAATAATTTCATTCAACATTCGGAGGTTATTATATCTGTGTCAGTATTTTTTTTAGAGGCGATTGTGGCTGTCGGCCTGGCATCCGTCGCCGCCATCGGCATACTGTGGGCAGGCGGAGCGGATTGGTAATCCGTCCGTATGCCTTCCCGTAAAAGGTCGTCTGAAAAACATTTTGTTTTCAGACGACCTTTTTTATCAATTTGACGTCTGCGTGGGATAAACCGAACCTAGTACCTGCCAAACCTGCCGCCGGCCCTACGAAATGATGATGCCTTATCCATTTCGCAGAAGGAACCCGCACTACGGTTTCCCGTCCTTTGCATGCCGAAGAAAAAAACGGTTGAGTGAAGATAATCCATTGATTCTGAAAGGATCATATTCAAGCAGCCGCCTACTCCGGCAAACGGAATAGATTCAGGACGATGTCGTCTGAAAATCTGAATTTCGAGGTTTCAGACAACCTTTTTAATCGGCAAACATTATTCATATCTGATTGGGCGCAGCGACAACGACGAAACGGGTGTTTTAAATTTTCATCCGCTATGTTTAGAATCGGCTTGATTTCGGATGGATGCCGCTTGCTGCAAAACAAAACGTCGTCTGAAAAACTTTCAGACGACGTCTGCATCCGCCTTAGCGTATGTCGATGTGTGCACCTTCATGCAGTTCGCGCAGCAGGTTGATTTCCGCCTGTTCGGCTTTTTTGCGCGACAGATATTGGCGTACGGCGTTTTGTTGGCGCTCTTCGGGCGTGCCGGCCTCACGGACGTCGTTCAGCTTGATGATGTGCCAGCCGAATTGCGTGCGTACGGGCGGGCTGACTTGGCCGGGTTTGAGTTTGTGGACGGCTTCTTCAAACGGAGCAACCATCATGCCGTCGGCGAACCAGCCTAAATTACCGCCGCTGCTCGCGCTGCCGTCTTGCGAATATTGGCGCGCCAAACCGGCGAAGTCTGCGCCGCTGCGGGCTTGTGCGTAGATTTTGCGGATGGTGCTTTCCGCGCCGGCCGCAGCGTTTTCGTTGTCGGCCTTAATCAGAATGTGTTGCGCATTGTATTGGCGCAGCGGCTCGCCTTCGGGCAGGGCGATGCCTTGCTGTTTCGCCTGTTCGATGGCGCGTGCAACTTCGGCATCGCTGACGCGGCTGTGCTGCATGACTGCCTGTTGGCGCACTTTTTCTGCGATGATGCTGTCCGCAATTTCACGGCGGATAGAGGCAGACGGGTTTTTCAGTGAAGGATTGGCGGCAATGACCGCCTCGATTTCTGCGTTATCTGCTTGAATATTCTTTCGTTTACCCGCTTGGATAATCAGGGATTGGTTGATGAGTTGCGCCAGAACTTGTTCGCGCAATTCGTTATCGCCGATTTGTGTGCCTTTAGGGATGGTTCGGCGCGCCCGTTCGACTGCCTGCGCCAGTTGGCGGCGGGTAATCACTTCGTTGTCGGCGATGGCGGCAATGCCGTCGCTCAGATGTACGCCGTCAGAACGGGTTTCGGTATCGGTCGTCTGAACAGCGACGGGTTTGACGGATTTTTTTACTGTTTTGGCCTTAGGGGCTGCGTGTGCGTTCAATGCCAGGCCGAGTGCGGCGGCAAGAATCAGGGGTTTGACGTTCATGGAGTAACTACCTCGTTGGTTTTGCTGTAGCCGGGAATGGCCAAGCGCAGTTTTTCGAATGGGTTGTTGCCGAGATTGCTCAGGTCTTTGAGTTGGAGATTGAAGAATACGGCGTTTTTGCGGCTGTTTTCGCCGGTCACGTAGCGTTGTCCGACGAGGCTCGCGCTCCAGCAGCCGCAATCGCTTTTGTATTCCGCGCCAACCAAGATTTCAAGCGGTTTCTTGGCTTGGATTTCGTAGTTGTAACGTGCGACGGCGTAAAGGTTTTTACGGATGGGCCATTGCGCCGCCAAATCGATTTGGCGGATTTTATCGTAGAAATAGTTGCCGTCCGATTGCAGGTAAATGCGTTCGTTGCGGCCGTATTTGTAACGCGCACTCAATACTTTGCCCGGCTCGGGATTGTAGCGGACGGTCGCGGCGTAGCTTTCGGCGCGGCTTTCGTTTTGGTTGTAGTGGATATCGAAGCCGGCATGGATGCTGTCGCTCAGTTTGCCGTGCGCGAAGCCGACCCAGTCGGATTGGCTGCGTTCATAACGGCCGACGCTGCCGTCCAGCAATACGTTGTCGTTTTTGAAATAAAACTTCTGTCCGATGCCGGCACGGAACAGCTCGGCACCGTTGTTCGGATTGAGGAATCGGGTTTGCGCGGCGGCGGTCAGGCTGTTGGCGGAGTTGATGCGGTCGTTGCCGACGTACAGGTTTTCACGGAAAAGCTGGTTGTAAGAGAAGCTGTTTTCCGAGGTGTCGAAATTGGGTAAGTCGTTTTGGGACTTGGTCGGGATGTAGTTGTAGAACAGGCGCGGTTCGAGGGTTTGAAGATAGGCTTTGCCGAACACATTGGCGTTGCGCTCGAAGGTCATGCCGGTATCGACGTTGAATATCGGCAATACGCGGCTGACGCGGCGGCCGGATTGGTTGCCGAACGAGCCTAAGTCGTAATAAGTCGCGTGTACGCCGATTTTCGGACGGATATAGCCCCATTGGTTGTTGAAATCCCAACGGACGCTGGGATACAGCACGGTACGGCTGCCGTCTTGTTTGCTGTCGTGGACGAAACGGGTGAACTGGCTGAATACGTTGATATTCGCCTTGCCCATGGTTTTCTGCCAACGTCCGGTCAGGCGCGGCATGATGGCGTAGGGTTCGTCTTTGTAACCGTTTTGGTTGGCAAGGGTTTGGTATTTCTGTACGTTCAGCGCACCGTCAAAAGAGCCGCCCCAGATATTGTCGCCGTAGTTCAGCCACAGTTGGCGGTTGAGGTTGACGTTGCTGGCAATGTCCTCGCGTCCGTAGAAGTCGCGGTAGTAATTGTCGTCTGAAACCTGATTGAAGCTGATGCCGCCGCTGAGTTTGTCGGTCAGTTGGTGGTTGTGGTCAAACTTGATTTGATAGCGGTTGTTTTCTTTTCGTTTTTTATCGTGCGGCATCCAATCGCCGTCAATGACGCCGTTAAATTTCGGCTCGAGATAGCGAATCTGTCCGCCAAGCTGCACGCCGCGCGAGCTGATGATGCCGGGGCGGAAGGTGGCGTCCAAGTTGGGGGCGAGGTTGAAATAATAGGGAAGGGCGAGTTCCAAACCGTCCGAACCGGTTGCCAGCGTCGGAACCAACAGACCGCTCTTGCGATGACCATTGAGCGGGAAATCCGCCCAAGGCGTATAAAGCACCGGAACGCCGCCGAACACCAGCGATGCGTCTTTTGCCACGCCTATGCCCGTTTCCTGATCGGTTTCGATGCTTTTCGCTTTGATGTACCAACTCGCATCACCGGGCGAGCAGGTATTGAATTTAGTATTGATGAGCTTGTACAGCCCTTTGCCTTTCATTTCCGCCTTTTCGCTGACGCTTTGGAGGCGGCGGCCGTCTTTTTCGGCATCGACGCGGACGTATTCGCTCGAGCCGGTATTGTCTTTCAGGTTGTAAACCAAGGTATCGCCGCTGACGGTCGAACCGTCTTGATACAGCGTAAAGCGGTCGCCCGCCCTGACGGTATCGCTGGTTTGGTCGTAATCCGCCCAATCGGCGTTCAACACTTCCTGATTGCGCTCGATGATGACATCGCCTTCGGCGCGGACGGCGACTTTAGACTGTCCGGCAACCTTGTCCGCAATCACGCGGGTGTAATCCTGCGGCAGGGGGTCTTCGCCGCTGCGTTTGATTTCAGGCTGTTTGTTTGCTTCGGAAGCCTGATGCTGGCAAAACAGGCAGGTGTCGCCTAAGGACAATTTATCCTGATCGGCAGGACGACGGTTTTCCCCGCTCTGAACCGCAGGTGGGGTGGCCCTTACCGGCTCGTAATCGGCAGGTTGCGGCAAAGATGCATTTTGCGCATATGCCCCTCCCGCGCCGAAGCCGACGCTTAACGCCAAAACCAATGGTTTGAGTGAAAATAAACGAGCCAAAATCGCCCCTTAAATCGGTTTGCCAGTTAGAATAGCGGTTATTTTAACCTGAAAATCCGCGACACCGCTATGCAACGACAAACCGAATTACAAAATTGGCTTCGCGCCGTCTATCCCGAACAAAACTTCGAATTGAGCTTCGCCGCCGCCGATGCCGACTTCCGACGCTACTTCCGCGCTGCTTTTGCCGACGGCAAGACCGTCATCTGCATGGATGCGCCGCCCGATAAAATGAGCGTCGCTCCTTACCTAAAAGTGCAAAAACTTTTCAATATGCTTAACGTTCCCCAAGTATTGCATGTGGACGAAGCGCAGGGATTTATGGTGCTCAACGACTTGGGCAGCACCACTTTCCTGACCGCCATGCAGCAAGAGCAAAGCGCGGATGCACACAAAGTCCTGCTGCTTGAAGCCATAGACGAACTGGTCGAGCTGCAAAAAGCCAGCCGCGCGGGCGAATTGCCCGATTACGACCGCGACATCATGCTGCGCGAAATCAACCTTTTCCCCGAATGGTTCGTCGCCAAAGAGCTCGGACGCGAACTCAACTTCAAACAACGCCAGCTTTGGCAGCAAACCATAGACACCCTGCTGCCGCCGCTGCTTGCCCAGCCGCAGGTGTACGTCCACCGCGACTTCATCGTCCGCAACCTCATGCTCACCACCGGCCGCCCCGGCGTACTCGATTTCCAAGACGCACTCTACGGCCCGATTTCCTACGACTTGGTTTCCCTCCTGCGCGATGCCTTCATCGAATGGGAAGAAGAATTCGTCTTGGACTTGGTCATCCGTTACTGGGAAAAAGCCCGCGCCGCCGGATTGCCCGTACCCGCCGCGTTTGACGAGTTTTACCGTTGGTTTGAATGGATGGGCGTACAACGCCATCTGAAAGTCGCCGGCATCTTCGCCCGCCTGTACTACCGCGACGGCAAAGACAAATACCGCCCCGAAATCCCGCGCTTCCTCAACTCCCTGCGCCGCACCTCCCGCCGTTACACCGAGCTTGCTCCGTTGTATGCGCTGTTGGTCGAACTGGTCGGTGATGATGAACTCGAAACCGGGTTTACGTTTTAAAAGGCAGATGGCTTTGTGCCACTCTTGATAACGAAAGAGGTCGTCTGAAAATCCTGAAATGGGGTTTCAGACGACCTTTTATATTCTTTATATATGTGAATTCGGGTTTGTCCACTGTGCCAATTTAAGCTTGATCCGGCAACAATCAAAACATCGGTACCTTCATTCCCGCGTAGGTGGGAATGACGGCTGAGCCTTTTTGTTCAGGTTTACCATGTATAGCTGACTTTATTGGTTTTATGCTGCACTGCCAACGATGGGCATTTCCATTCTATTGACACATGAAAACAGCGTATCTCAAGGATACGCTGTTTTCATCATTACTTTCCCATCATTGATGATGGATGCCCAATACTTTGGCGTTGTGGCTGATGATTTCTTCGGCAAGCTGCGGGTTGTCGTTGAGCTTGATGCCGAAGCCGGGAACAAGCTCTTTCAGACGACCTTCCCATGAGGAAATGCGGCTTGGGAAGCATTGGTGGATGAGTTTGATCATCAAGGGTACGGCGGTTGATGCGCCGGGGGATGCGCCCAAGAGTGCGGCGAGCGAGCCGTCGGCGTGGGCGACGATTTCGGTGCCGAATTGGAGGACGCCGCCTTTTTCGGAGTCTTTTTTGATGATTTGAACGCGTTGTCCTGCGGTGATGAGTTCCCAGTCGTCAGGGTTTGCTTCGGGGTAGTATTCCAGCAGGGAGGCGAAGCGTTCTTCTTTGGTTTTGCGCAATTCGCCCAAGAGGTATTTGGTCAGGGGCATATTTGCCCAGCCGGCGCGCAGCATGGGGTAGAGGTTGTCCAAGTGGATGGACAGGGGCAAATCCATGAGCGAGCCTTGTTTGAGGAAGTTGGAGCGGAAACCTGCGTAAGGGCCGAACATGAGGTGGCGTTTGCCGTCCACATTGCGGGTGTCGAGGTGCGGGACGGACATGGGCGGCGCGCCGACGGAGGCTTGTCCGTACACTTTGGCGTTGTGTTGCGCAGCGGTTTCGGGGTTGCTGTTGCGGAAGAACAGCCCGGAAACGGGGAAGCCGCCGTAGCCTTTGCCTTCGGGGATGCCGGATTTTTGCAGCAGGGTCAGTGCGCCGCCGCCTGCGCCGAGGAAGAGGAAGCGGGTGCGGAGAGTGAGTTGTCCGTCGGGGTTGCGGGTGTCGCTGGTTTTGAGCACCCATGCGCCGTCGGATTCGCGTTTGATGTCGTCGACGTGGCGGTTGAACTCGGTTTTGACGCCTTTTTCGCGCAGGTATTGCACCATTTGGCGGGTCAGGCTGCCGAAATCGACGTCTGTGCCTTCGGCGGAGTAGTTGGCGGCGACGGGTTGTCCTTCTTTACGGCCGTTGATGACCAGCGGCGCCCATTCGGCGATTTTGGCGCGGTCGGTGGAGAATTCCATCCGTTCGAAGAGTTTTTGGGATTTGAAGGCGTCGAAACGTTTTTGCAGGTAGTCGCAATGGTCGGTGTTCATGACCAGCGACATATGCGGGACGGTATGGATGAAGGAGTTGTCGGTGATTTTGCCTTCTTCGACAAGCGATGACCAGAACTGGCGGCTGATGTGGAATTGTTCGGCAATATTGAGGGCGCGGGTCGGGTCGATGGTGCCGTCTGCGCCGAGCGGGGCGTAATTGAGTTCGCATAACGCGGAATGCCCTGTGCCGGCGTTGTTCCAAGCGTTTGACGATTCCAACGCTACGTCTTCCAAGCGTTCGATAAGGGTGATTTCCCAAGACGGTTCGAGTTCTTTGAGCAAAACGCCCAAAGTCGCGCTCATAATGCCTCCACCCACCAAGACAACATCTGTTGCTTCAGCCATGGTTGTACTCCTAGAAACAGGCATATCCTGCCTTTATGATTATCCGTTGTATTACGAACGCCTGTTTCGGTGGTAAAACCTGCTGGCGCGGTGTTTTTGGCGTGGAAGATTGCGCGCGGGTTTTACGTTTTGAACCGATGTTAAACCGTTCATAATATGTTATTGAGAATTTAGTGGATTTTTCTGAGAATTGCAAAGAGTTTCTGTTTGGATTTACATAAACGCAGTTTGAAAAGGTCGTCTGAAACATTCAGACGACCTTTATTTATCAGGTGTTTGGCGGGGGTGAGCCTGATTTCATTCACTTCTTAAAGACTTCGGATTGTCAGCAAGATGGGAGTGTTTTGATGAAAAAATGAAGAAGAAAACGTTTTTTCAGGACGCGTCATAAGCTGCCGCTTTTTCGAGCAGTTTTGCTTTTGCCTGCGGCCATTCTTCGCGCAGCAGGCTGTATTCGACCGTATCGCGCACGCTGCCGTCTTTGCGCAGCATGTGGCAGCGTAAGATGCCGTCTTGGTGTGCGCCCAAGCGTTCGATGGCGCGTTGCGAAGCGGTGTTCAGCTCGTCGGTCTGCCAGCAGGCGCAGCGGCAGTTTAGCGTGTCGAAGGCGTAGTCGAGCAACATGATTTTGCAGGCGGTATTGATGCGCGTGCGCCGTGCCGACAGGGCGTACCAGGTGTAGCCGATATACAGGCGCGGAAGGGTGGGGGTGATGTTGTACAGCGAAGTCGAACCGACGATTTTGCCCGTGTCTTCGTCGATGACAGCAAAGGCGAGACGGGTTTGCGTAGCGGTGCGGATGTAGTCCGCCACTTGGTCGGGTTCGGGCGCGCTGGTTACGTTCAGCTTCCAGACTTCGCCGTCGCAAACTGCTTCGCGCAAACCGTCTTCGTGTGCCGCTGTCAAAGGTTCGAGACGGACGCGGTCGAAGGACAAAACGGGAACAGATGAAAAATCAGCCATGAGGTTTCCTTTGTATTTGATGGTTTGAGTTTTCAGACGACCTTTTATAGTGTCTTAACGGACGGCATCTTTGAGGTCGTCTGAAAGCTATTGATTAATGATGTTTGAACACCAGCACGCCCGACTCCGATACAAACCCGTCCAGCGGCAGGTCGTGCGGTTCGCGCGGCAGCGTGTCAACCAGTTGGCAAGCGAAGCCTACGCCTATGGTTTTTGCCTGTAAACGGTATTTCATCGCCGCGAGCGTCGCATCGTAATAGCCGCCAGCCTGCCCCAAGCGGTAGCCTTCGCGGTCCATGCCGACAATCGGGACAAGCAATATCGATAAACCGTGTACGCGGATTTTGCGTCCCGAAAACTGCGGTACATGCAGCTTCGCCCTGCCGCGTTTGCGTTCTTGTTTCGCCCCGTCGGCAGGATAGGGCGTGAACCACATCCGCCGCGAACGCGGTTCGATATAAGGCAGATAGAGTTTGGCGCCGCGTTTTTGCGCCGCACGCACAAAGCCGTCCAGCCGCAGCTCGCTGCCCATCGGCCAATACACGCCGATCTTCCGCCCCTTCTTGATATAACGTTTGAGCAGGCGGTTAACCGTTTGCCCCGCCGCCAACCGCCCTTGATGCCCCATCTGCGCGCGGGCGCGGCGCAATTCTCGGCGCAGGGCGTGTTTTTCCTCATTCCTCATTTCAGACGACCTTTTGAGTGTTGTTGTAGAATACGGCGATTATAAACGCTCCGTTAACATCAAAACAGGATTCCGCCATGTGGCATATCGTCCTTATCGGCTACCTCTTCGTCGCCGTCATGTATTCCGCCGCCCAGCCCAGCATCGCGCGCGCCCTGATTTATTTGGTTTTTTGGGCGGTCCTGCCCGTCGCGTTTACCGTTTTCACCGTTACCATCCGCCGCTGCAACCGCCTGATGAAGCAGCAGGAAAAGGAAGCATTCGAACAAAGCCGCCGCGCAGCCGGACAAGAAGGCGGCAAACAGGACGGCAGTGCATAAAATCCCTTTTCAGACGACCCCTTATCCGCTATAATCCGTCAGTTTTCCATTTCGGAAACACACTATTTTTTAAAACTTATGCCCACTTTCGCCGAAGGGTGCTTGACAATAGGCGCAGCCTATCAAGTTCTATGCGATTGAATGTGTGCTCTTAACCCTTTCAAGGAAATAAAATGTCTCAAATTACTATGCGTCAGATGATTGAAGCCGGCGTTCACTTCGGCCACCAAACCCGTTTCTGGAACCCGAAAATGGCACAATACATTTTCGGTGCGCGCAATAAAATCCACATCGTCAACCTGGAAAAAACCCTGCCGATGTTCCAAGAAGCGCAAGAAGCCGTACGCCGTCTGGTTGCCAACAAAGGCACCGTGCTGTTCGTCGGCACCAAACGCCAGGCGCGTGAAATCATCCGCGAAGAAGCTACCCGCGCCGGTATGCCTTTCGTCGATCACCGTTGGTTGGGCGGCATGCTGACCAACTACAAAACCGTTAAGCAATCCATCAAACGCCTGGAAGAAAAAACCGCTGCTTTGGAAAACGCTGCCGAAGGCGGTTTCAACAAAAAAGAAATTCTGGAAATGCAACGCGACGTTGAAAAACTGGAACGTTCTTTGGGCGGTATCAAAAACATGAAAGGCCTGCCTGACGCGATTTTCGTTATCGACACCGGCTACCAAAAAGGTACTCTGGTTGAGGCTGAAAAACTGGGCATCCCCGTTATCGCCGTAGTCGATACCAACAACAGCCCTGACGGTGTGAAATACGTTATCCCCGGTAACGACGACTCCGCCAAAGCCATCCGCCTGTACTGCCGCGGCATCGCCGACGCAGTTTTGGAAGGCAAAAACCAAGCGCTGCAAGAAACCGTAGCCGCTGCCCAAGAAGCTGCCGCCGAGTAATCCGGCAAACCGAAGAGGGGCGTTATGCCCCTTTTATCAAATCCCGTTCTGAAACCTTTTCAGACGACCCCATTCCCAAACACGGATACCCCGTGTTTCCCCAAAATCTAGGAGATTCAAAATGGCAGAAATTACTGCAAAAATGGTTGCCGACCTGCGCGCCGCTACCGGCCTGGGCATGATGGAATGCAAAAAAGCCTTGGTTGAAGCCGAAGGCAACTTCGAAAAAGCCGAAGAGATCCTGCGCATCAAATCCGGCGCGAAAGCCGGCAAACTGGCCGGCCGTACCGCTGCAGAAGGCGTATTGGCTTACGCCATCAACGGCAATGTCGGCGCATTGGTTGAAGTAAACTGCGAAACCGACTTCGTTGCCAAAGACGCAGGCTTCGTAGAATTCGCCAACTTCGTTGCGAAAACCGCTGCCGAGAAAAAACCGGCTACCGTTGAAGAACTGAGCGAACTGGTTGAAGCAGAACGTAAAGCCATCATCGCCAAATTGGGCGAGAATATGTCTGTCCGCCGCTTCCAAGTGATCGACACCGCCAACCAACTGGTTGCCTACATCCACGGTGCATTGGCTACCGAAGGCGTATTGGTTGAGTTCAAAGGCTCTGAAGACGTAGCGCGTAAAATCGGTATGCACATCGTTGCTGCCAAACCGCAATGCGTAACCGAAGCCGAAGTAGATGCCGAAACCATCGAAAAAGAACGCCACATCTACACCGAGCAGGCCATCGCTTCCGGCAAACCTGCCGACATCGCCGCTAAAATGGTTGAAGGCCGTATCCGCAAATTCTTGGCTGAAATCACCCTGAACGGCCAAGCATTCGTAATGAACCCTGACCAAACCGTTGCCCAATTCGCTAAAGAAAACGGCACTGAAATCATCAGCTTCGTACGCTACAAAGTAGGCGACGGTATTGAGAAAAAAGCTGTCGACTACGCAGCCGAAGTTGCCGCTGCTGCTAAAGTGTAAGGCAGAAATGAAAAAGAAAGCACCTGGATTCCAAACGAATCAGGGTGCTTTTTTTTGAGAGTTACACTGTTTAAAATACTGTCGAACAGAAAATATTTCATCATAATCAATACATAATAATTTATCCAAACCCATACACCCACGGAAAACGCGTTACCCTGTCAGCCAAACATCCGAAAAGGTCGTCTGAAAAATCAAACGCCCTTTCCCCAAATTGAAGCAGCGCCACAGGATGAACTGAGCATTTGGAATGAATGGTCAGTTCGCTCTGAATAATTGGCGCTAACCAACCCAAGAAAGCAAGGTATCCCATGACACAGCAAATCAAATACAAACGCGTATTACTGAAACTCTCCGGCGAATCCCTGATGGGTTCCGACCCTTTCGGCATCAACCACGACACCATCGTCCAAACCGTCGGTGAAATCGCCGAAGTCGTCAAAATGGGCGTACAAGTCGGCATCGTTGTCGGCGGCGGCAACATCTTCCGCGGCGTATCCGCCCAAGCAGGCAGCATGGATCGCGCCACCGCCGACTACATGGGCATGATGGCGACCGTCATGAATGCGCTTGCCCTCAAAGATGCCTTCGAAACCCTCGGCATCAAAGCGCGCGTACAATCCGCGCTTTCCATGCAGCAAATCGCCGAAACCTACGCCCGCCCCAAAGCCATCCAATACCTTGAAGAAGGCAAAGTCGTTATCTTCGCCGCCGGTACGGGCAACCCCTTCTTCACCACCGACACCGCTGCCGCCCTGCGCGGAGCCGAAATGAACTGCGACGTCATGCTCAAAGCCACCAACGTGGACGGCGTTTATACCGCAGACCCGAAAAAAGACCCGTCCGCCACACGCTACGAAACCATCACTTTTGACGAAGCCTTAAACAAAAACCTCAAAGTCATGGACGCGACCGCCTTCGCCCTCTGCCGCGAACGCAAACTCAACATCGTCGTCTTCGGTATCGCCAAACAAGGCTCGCTCAAACGCGTCGTTACCGGTGAAGACGAAGGCACGCTGGTTCACTGCTGATTCCCATCGGGCAATGCATTGAAGTGATTTGATCAAGCAAAAGGTCGTCTCAAAAACCGAAACTTGGTTTTCAGACGACCTTCTTTTTTCTCAATATCCTCTCCTCTATGTATGGTAACGGATGGTCGGAAATCCAAAGATTGCGTGCGGCAACGTAGCGCATTCGTTGCCTGCAAAATTCATCTAAATTCTTCTAAAAAACTGTGGATTTGAGATTTGGTCAAACCCGTTTTATCCGTTTTCATTTCGGTGAAGCCGGATTTTCAGACGACCTTTTTCCCATCCCGTACCCGCAAGCGCCTTTCCACCTGTCAAATCCCCCCGAAAAAGCGTACAATTCCCCGTTTATTTTTGAATTCATTATATTTTCAGACGACCTCCGTCAGAGAAAAGAGGTCGTCTGAAACCATTAGGCACGTTGAAACACATGACCCACATGATTTACCCCAAAACCTACGACGTCATCGTCGTCGGCGGCGGCCACGCAGGCACGGAAGCCGCGCTTGCCGCCGCACGCATGGGCGCGCAGACGCTTTTGCTCACCCACAACATCGAAACGCTCGGACAAATGTCGTGCAACCCCTCCATAGGCGGCATCGGCAAAGGCCATCTTGTACGCGAACTCGACGCGCTCGGCGGCGCGATGGCGTTGGCCACCGACAAATCCGGCATCCAGTTCCGCCGTCTGAACGCCAGCAAAGGCGCGGCGGTTCGTGCCACGCGCGCGCAGGCGGACCGCATTTTGTATAAAGCCGCCATCCGCGAAATGCTGGAAAACCAAGAAAACCTCGACCTCTTCCAGCAGTCGGTTGACGACGTAACGCTCGACGGCGACCGCATTTCAGGCGTAATCACCGCGATGGGCGTGGAGTTTAAAGCACGCGCCGTTGTATTGACCGCAGGCACGTTTTTGTCCGGCAAAATCCACATCGGTTTGGAAAACTACGAAGGCGGCCGCGCCGGCGATCCCGCCGCCAAATCGCTGGGCGGACGTTTGCGCGAATTGAACCTGCCGCAAGGTCGTCTGAAAACCGGCACGCCGCCGCGCATTGATGGGCGCACGATTGATTTCTCCCAGCTCACCGAACAGCCCGGCGACACGCCCGTGCCCGTCTTTTCCGTGCGCGGCAACGCCGATATGCACCCGCGCCAAGTGTCCTGCTGGATTACGCATACCAATTTGAAAACCCACGAAATTATCCGCTCAGGCTTTGACCGCAGCCCCATGTTCACCGGCAAAATCGAAGGCGTCGGCCCGCGCTACTGTCCGTCTATCGAAGACAAAATCAACCGCTTCGCCGACAAAGACAGCCACCAGATTTTCCTCGAACCCGAAGGCCTGACCACTAACGAATACTACCCCAACGGTATCTCCACCAGCCTGCCGTTCGACATCCAAATCGCGCTCGTGCGCAGCATGAAAGGCCTGGAAAACGCCCATATCCTGCGCCCCGGCTACGCCATCGAATACGATTACTTCGACCCGCGCAACCTCAAAGCCAGCCTCGAAACCAAAACCATCCAAGGCCTCTTCTTCGCCGGACAAATCAACGGCACGACCGGCTACGAAGAAGCCGCCGCACAAGGCCTGCTCGCAGGTGCGAACGCCGTGCAATACGTCCGCGAACAAGACCCGCTCCTGCTGCGCCGCGAACAAGCCTACCTCGGCGTATTGGTGGACGACCTCATCACCAAAGGCGTGAACGAACCCTACCGCATGTTCACCAGCCGCGCCGAATACCGCCTGCAACTACGCGAAGACAACGCCGACATGCGCCTGACCGAAGACGGCCACAAAATCGGCTTGGTGGGTGAAGAACAATGGCGCATGTTCAACGAAAAACGCAAAGCCATCGAACGCGAAATCCAACGTTTGAAAACAACATGGTACACGCCGCAAAAACTCGCCGAAGACGAACAAATCCGCGTGTTCGGACAAAAACTCAGCCGCGAAGCCAACCTGCACGACCTCCTGCGCCGCCCGAACCTCGACTACGCCGCACTGATGACGCTCGAAGGCGCAAGGTCGTCTGAAAACCTCTCCGCCGAAGTCATCGAACAAGTCGAAATCCAAGTCAAATACCAAGGCTATATCGACCGCCAAAACGAAGAAATCGACAGCCGCCGCGACATCGAAACCTTAAAGCTGCCCGACGACATCGATTACGCGAAAGTCAAAGGTTTATCCGCCGAAGTGCAGCAAAAGCTCAACCAGCACAAACCCGAAACCGTCGGACAGGCAAGCCGCATTTCCGGCGTAACCCCAGCGGCAGTGGCGTTGCTGATGGTGCATTTGAAGCGCGGGTTTAAAGGGGCGAAATAGGCTTGCACGCAGATAAGAAAAGGTCGTTTGAAACCGAAAATCAGGTTTCAGACGACCTTTTTTAATACCGGCACATATTTATGTAGATTAAAATAGAACGCACCCCCTGCCGTCATTCCCGCGCAGCGTCGTAGGTCGGATTCTTGAATCCGACATCTTGGACGGTTGCGTCGGATACAAGTATCCGACCTACGGCTTGCGATCAAAATTAAATTTTAGGAATTATTATGAAATTGGCGGAGCTGGTTAATCATTACAGAGCTAAATTGGATATTCTTTCTGATGCGGTTTTGATTGGGGAAATACCGGAGGGAATTGATGAAATTCCTGATGAATTAAAGAAATTTTTAGTAGGTCGGATTCTTGAATCCGACATCTTGAACGATAGTGTCGGATACAAGTATCCGACCTACGGTTGAATGATTGCGGTCTGGATTCCCGCCTGCGCGGGAATGACGGCATAGGTATTCTTATTTGAATTTATGATTAAACAAAGGGATGACATGGAAACCCAAACTTCAGAAAAAACCACTTTCGTTACACAAGACGAATTCAATCGTAAACCTATAGCCGAAAACATCATCAGGTTGTGCTTACCTCAGATATCGACCTTTCTCCTATGGTCATCGACGGCGGCTGGGGAACGGGCAAAACCAAATTTTGCCAAAAACTGATTCGGCTCATGCAGCAGCAACATCCCGATTATCAGCCCGTCTATATCGACGCCTTCCGTTCAGACCACAGCGGAGAGCCTCTGCTGGCATTGCTTGCCGAAATCATCAAAACCTGTACGCCTGAAGATACTGGCGAACAGCCGTCTGAACAGCGCAAAGAAATGACGAAGAAAGTCGCGAAAGCCGCAGGATTCGTAATGAAAACCGTTGCAAAGGCAGCGGTTGGTCATGTTCTAAAGCAAAATACAGACGATTTGGTAGAAGAATTCCAACAGATAATGAATGGCAACCAAGATGCAGACAGTTTGGCCGAAACCGTAACCGATGCCGCTGCCACAATCGCCAGCCATACCATCGATGCAACCGTCGAAGCCTTATTGAAAGAGCAAATCGAAGCGGAAAAAAATCTGGAAACGCTCAAAGCCTGCCTGAAAGAATTGGCAGCGGACAAACCGATTATCCTGTTTATCGACGAACTCGACCGCTGCCGCCCCGATTACGCCGTCGATATGCTGGAGGTTATCAAGCATGTCTTTGATGTCGAAAACGTCAAAGTCGTGCTGGTAACGAACACCAAACAACTGCGCGCGGCGATTAATCATCGGTATGGGGTGGAAGTGGATGCGCAAAAATATTTGGATAAATTTTTGAAGTATAGCTACGAACGATACCATATCCAATACCTGTACCGCCACTGCACCATCGCCGAAATCGCCAAACAACTTAACCGCCACAAAAGCACCATCAGCCGAGAAATCAAGCGGCACTGCATCCAAGGACAGCAATACAGCGCCGAAAAAGCACAGAAGCAAAGCCGGCTGACCAAACAGCACCGGCGAAAACCCTATAAGCCCGATTCGC
>NZ_KV812067.1:87525-88053 GCF_001813335.1 Neisseria sp. HMSC055H02
CGACACCCTTATCCGCCGCAAACTCAGTCCGAACAGGTATGTGCCTACCTGCGCAAACACCACGGGATCACACTCCATCACAGCACCGTTTACCGCTACCTCCGCCAAGACAAAAGCAACGGCGGCACGTTGTGGCAACACCACAGAATATGCAGCAAACCCTACCGCAAACGCTACGGCAGCACATGGACCGGAGGCAAAGTGCCCGACCGCGTCGGCATAGAAAACCGACCCGCCATCGTCGACCGGAAAACCCGCATCGGCGATTGGGAGGCCGACACCATCATCGGCAAAGATCAGAAAAGCGCATTATTGACCTTGGTCGAACGCAATACCCGCTACACCATCATCTGCAAATTGGATAACTTAAAGGCCGAAGATACTGCCCGGGCGGCCATTAGGGTATTAAAGGTCTATAAAGCCAGAGTCCACACCATCACCATGGATAACGGCAAAGAGTTCTGCCAACACACCCAAATAGCCAAAGCATTAAAGGCAGAAACCTATTTTTGCCGCCCTTACCATTCG
>NZ_KV812067.1:88153-97040 GCF_001813335.1 Neisseria sp. HMSC055H02
CTGGTGTTGCACTTGAAATCCGAATCCAAGCAGTGATATTGCAGAATATTGGAATGAGAAAATGAATTACAGATTCTTAATGAATAGTGATTTAGGTTATCGTCAAGGATTGCCGCTAAAATTTATGTCGCAAAAACTGTTTAGTATTTTGAAAAATACTTTCCAAGTCCTTAGCCTTGAACAAACACCGCAATAAAAAAGGTCGTCTGAAAACCCAAAACCAAGTTTTCAGACGACCTTTCTTTATCCAATCTGGTGCCGGAGAAGGGAATCGAACCCCCGACCTTCGCGTTACGAATGCGCTGCTCTACCGACTGAGCTACACCGGCACGGTGTTCGTTATCATATACATAAACGGGATGTTCGGCAAGTTCGCATTTCCCGATAAGGTCGTTGCTCGGTGAAAATATATGCCGTGTTTTCAGACGACCTCTTTTAAAAAGGCCGTATGGGGATATTGTTTTGATGCTTGGTTTTCCATCCCTTCCGCTCACACGGAAACGGCAATGGGTTGGGCAGGTTTATCCGGAATCGGCAAACTGTCAGCCTTCGTCCAAATATAATATTTAACAGTGAACAAGCTAAATCTGAATGATGGGTTCGCCTGCAAGGTTGGATGAACGGGGGGAGCAAAGTGTGTTGCATCAAGGTTCGATATTTCGGACAAACACCTGCGAGTTGCGGCCGTTGGCAAGGTAGTCGAGGCGGCGTTCTTCGGGTAATGCGTCGGGAGAGGTCGTCTGAAAACCGCGTTCGGCAAACCATTCGCCTGTGTGGGTGGAGAGGGCGAACAGGCGGCGGATGCCCATGGCGCGGGCTTTTTGGAAGAGGTGGTCGAGCAGCATTTCGCCGTAGCCGCCGTCGCGAGCTTCGGGGGAGACGACGAGGCAGGCGAGTTCGCCGATTTCGGGGTCGTCGAAAGTTTTGAGGGCGACGCAGCCGTAGATGTTGCGGTCGTGTTCGAGGACGGAGAAGCCGGAGATGTGGTTTTCGAGATATTCGCGGCTGCGGTGCAACAGGATGCCTTGTTCTTCCAACGGGCGGATCAGGGCGATGATGCGGGGGATGTCGCGGCTGTGGGCTTGGCGGATGGAGACGAAGGAGTCGCGGGCGATGGCGGTGCCGCAGCCTTCGCGGGTGAAGAGTTCACGTAACAGTCCGCCGTCTTCGCGTCCGCTGAGGATTTGAACGCGGCTGACGCCGTTTTCGACGGCGTTGACGGCGGCTTGGAGCAGGCGCACGGGAACGTTGTTTGCGGTTTCTATCAGGTGGCGGACTTCGCCTGAGGACAGGGTGGACATGAGGACGCCGTCGGCGTTGCAAATGCCGGTTTCTTCGGTCAGGTACACGAGTTTTTCGGCTTGAAGGGCGACGGCGACGGCTTCGGCAGCTTCGCTCATACTGAGGTTGAAGGTTTTGCCGCCGTAGGAGTGTCCGAGCGGGCTGATGAGGACAATGGCGCCGTCGTCGAGGCGGCGGTTGATGGAGTCGGTGTCGGTTTTGCGGACGATGCCGGTGTAGCCCATGTCTATGCCGTCAATGACGCCGAGCGGACGGGCGGTGAGGAAATTGCCCGAAGCGGTGGGAATCGGTTTGTTGCGCAAAGGGGCGGATGCGCTGCTGCACAGGGCGGCTTCGATGTCGCTGCGTATCATGCCGACTGCCTGCTTGGCGTCGCGCAGGGTGGCATCGTCGGTAATGCGGCGGTTGCGGTGGTATTGCGGAACGAATTGTCTGTCGGCGGCGAGGCAGTTGAGAAAATGGCGCGTGCCATGTACCAACACGAGGCGCACGCCCAAGCCTGCAAGCAGGTGGAAATCGGCAGCGAGCCGGTTCAGGGTGTCGCCTTCGAGCAGGCTGTCGGTGATGCCGATAACCAGTGTTTTGCCGCGCAGGTAGTGGATATAGGGCGCGGCTTCGCGAAAATCGGCGACAAAGCCCGGAGATGTGTTCATAGCAAGACCAGATAGAAAAGCTGCATGATGAGGACGGTCAGCGCGACCAGTACCGCCAGCGTCCAGTTGAAGCCTTCTTCGGATTTGGCGGGTTTGGCAGCGGCTGCCGCCATCAGGGCTTGGAATTCTTCAGTCCGCCGTTTTTCTTCTTCTACACGACGCTTTTCCTCTTCGGTACGCCGTGCCGCCTCTTCTTTGGCTTTTTTGGCACGTTCGGCGCTGTCGAGCAAGCTGGCGATTTCGTGGCGGGAGGGTTGTTTGCGGTTGCGGATGTTGCCGCCCATGTCGTGTACGAGGCGGACGTCGGTTACAGCATTGGGCAGCGTGTCGGGATTGGCGGGTGCGGAAGACGGCGCCAGGCTGTCTTTGGCTTTGAACAGGCCTTCGCATTTATTGCAAACGACAAAGCCTTGTGCGACGTTGAGCTGGGTGTCTTTGACCCAAAGTGAGGTTTTGCAGTGTGGGCAGATACAGGCGGGCATAGGGGTTTTCCGTGTAAAGTGTGGGATGTGTTGTTTTAATGTGTGTTTGATTGGGTTGGGTCGTCTGAAAAGGGATTGTCCGTCTTCAGACGACCTTTTGTTTATCGGATTTTAGGCAACGCCGTAGCGTTCGCGGTAGGCTCTGACCGGCTCGAGGAAGCCACCGAATTCCGCGTTGTTTTGCAGGAGTGTGAACAAGTCGTTCAGATTGGCAATGGCGACGACGGGCAAGCCGTATTGTTTTTCCACTTCCTGAACGGCGGACAATTCGCCCGTACCTTTTTCCATACGGTCGAGCGCGATGGCGACGGCGGCGGGCGTTGCGCCTTCCGCCTCAATCAGTTTGACCGATTCGCGCACAGATGTTCCCGCAGAAATCACGTCGTCGATAATCAAAACTCGGCCTTTGAGTGGCGCACCGACCAATACGCCGCCTTCTCCGTGGTCTTTCGCTTCTTTGCGGTTGTAGGCAAACGGCACGTTCACGCCTTTTTCCGCCAGCATAATCGCCGTCGCCGCCGCCAAAATAATGCCTTTGTAAGCAGGGCCGAACAGCATGTCGAATTTTACGCCGCTCTCAATAATCGCCTGCGCGTAAAACTTCGCCAGTTGCAGCGTCGATGCGCCGTCGTTAAACAGTCCGGCGTTGAAAAAATAAGGCGACTGACGACCTGCCTTGGTCGTAAATTCACCGAATTTCAATACATTCTGCGCCAGCGCAAACTTAAGGAAATCTTGACGGAAATCGGACATTTTGCTTCTTTCGAAAGATATTGATTTATAAAGGAAGAGATTATAAAGGATTCATGAGGAAAATGCAGGTCGTCTGAAAACAGGTTTTCTGGTTTCAGACGACCTGTTTCATTCAAGCCCTTTAAAATCTGCCATCCGCCATTATCTACCGGTAAGTGGCGATGGCAGCATACATAATATGCCCAAGCCGATGATTTACTGTTAGAATCCGAATTTATTTGTTTTCAAACCATTTTTCAGGAGCAAACGCCATGCGAAACGACGTTTACGACTATACCGTCACAGGACAGGTTGCTAAAAATACCGTCCTGCAAAAAACTTACCGCCTGCTCGGTCTGTCTTTCATTCCCGCCGTTGCCAGCGCATATTTCAGCGGCCGGTTCGGACTGAATCTGTTCTCTCTCTTCGGTCAGGGCTGGATGGGGCTGGTTGCCGTGCTGGTATTCTTCTACGGCATGACTTTCCTCATTGAGAAAAACCGTTACAGCAATGTCGGCGCAACCCTCCTGATGATCTTCACTTTCGGCATGGGTGTGCTGATCAGCCCGCTTCTGCAATATACGCTCGCCATTCCAAACGGCACGCAAATCGTCGGCATCGCCGCCGCCATGACTGCCGGGGTGTTCTTCACCATGTCTGCAATGGCGCGCAGCACCAATGTCAATATGAATTCGCTAGGCCGCTTCCTGACCGTCGGCGCGGTGGTGTTGATGATCGCGATGATTGCCAACTTCTTCCTGCAAATCCCGGCATTGAGCCTTGCCGTTTCGGCAGCGTTTGTCCTATTCAGCTCGCTGATGATTATGTGGCAGGTGCGTACGGTGATTGACGGTGGAGAAGACAGCCATATCAGCGCGGCTCTGACCATCTTCATCTCCATCTACAATATCTTCAGCAGCCTGCTGCGTATTTTGCTGGCGTTCAGCGGCGATGATTAACCGTTTGCGCATCTGACGAAAGCATTCAAAGGTCGTCTGAAAACAGGTTTTCTGATTTTCAGACGACCTTTTTGACATTCCATTCCCCGCCCGCTATCCTGACGGCTGCCATCACTCACACCACTACCCATGAACACTATCCCCCCGCGCCGCGCCGTTTACGCAGGCAGCTTCGACCCGCCGACCCTCGGCCATCTTTGGATGATACAAGAAGCTCAGGTTCTTTTTGACGAACTCGTCGTCGCCATCGGCATCAATCCCGAAAAACGCAATACCTACACCATAGACGAACGCCGCGCCATGCTCGAAGCGATTACGGGCGACTTTCCCAATGTCCGCATCAGCGTATTTGAAAACCGCTTCCTGGTTCGCTACGCGCGTGAAATCGGCGCGGGTTTTATCGTTCGCGGTATCCGCTCCGCCGCCGACTACGAATACGAACGCTCCATGCGCTATATCAACAGCGACCTTGCACCCGAAATTTCGACGGTTTTCCTGATGCCGCCGCGCGAAATCGCCGAAGTGTCTTCCACTATGGTCAAAGGCCTGGTCGGCCCGGATGGTTGGCACGACATAATACGCCGCTACCTGCCCGAAGCCGTGTATAAAAAAATCGTGCAGGATTATGAAACTTAAATGTTGTTAACGAGAAGGTCGTCTGAAAGCTTGAAACGCAGGTTTTCAGACGACCTTTCGATTTATGGCGGTGTTTGTGTAATTCTAAATTTATAGTGGATTAACTTTAAACCAGTACGGCGTTGCCTTGCAGTACTATCTGTACTGTCTGCGGCTTCGTCGCCTTGTCCTGATTTAAATTTAATCCACTATAGATTTAATAATTAGATAATAGTATTCATTTTAAATGTATTTTTCTTAGTAGCTACTTCGTTGCAAAATATAAACACGATTTGTCATAAATAAAGATAATTATTATCAATTATTTCGATTAAGCAAAAATATTTCCTATAATGCCGCATCCCTTCACCTTCCGAGTTGAACATGCAATATTCTGCCCGCCTTTCCCTGCTTCCCGCCCTGATTGCCTCCGCTTTCCCGCTGTATGCCGCCGATACCGCCGATAGCGAACATTACACCGCCACCCTGCCCACCGTTACCGTGGTCGGACAGTCCGACACCAGCGTACTCAAAGGCTACATCAACTACGATGAAGCCGCCGTTACCCGCAACGGCCAGCTCATCAAAGAAACGCCGCAAACCGTCGATACGCTCAACATTCAGAAAAACAAAAACTACGGCACGAACGATTTAAGTTCCATCCTCGAAGGCAACGCCGGTATTGACGCTGCCTACGATATGCGCGGCGAAAGCATTTTCCTGCGCGGCTTCCAGGCCGACGCATCCGATATTTACCGCGACGGCGTGCGCGAAAGCGGGTAGGTCCGCCGCAGCACTGCCAACATCGAGCGCGTGGAAATCCTGAAAGGCCCGTCTTCCGTCCTTTACGGCCGTACCAACGGCGGCGGCGTCATCAATATGGTCAGCAAATACGCCAACTTCAAACAAAGCCGCAACATCGGTGCGGTTTACGGCTCGTGGGCAAACCGCAGCCTGAATATGGACATCAACGAAGTGCTGAACAAAAACGTCGCCATCCGCCTCACCGGCGAAGTCGGGCGCGCCAATTCGTTCCGCAGCGGCATAGACAGCAAAAACGTCATGGTTTCGCCCAGCATTACCGTCAAACTCGACAACGGCTTGAAATGGACGGGGCAATACACCTACGACAACGTGGAGCGCACGCCCGACCGCAGTCCGACCAAGTCCGTGTACGACCGCTTCGGACTGCCTTACCGCATGGGTTTCGCCCACCCGAACGATTTTGTCAAAGACAAGCTGCAAGTTTGGCGTTCCGACCTCGAATACGCCTTCAACGACAAATGGCGCGCCCAATGGCAGCTCGCCCACCGCACGGCGGCGCAGGATTTCGACCATTTCTATGCAGGCAGCGAAAACGGCAGCCTAATCAAGCGCAACTACGCCTGGCAGCAGACCGACAACAAAACCCTGTCGTCCAACTTCACGCTCAACGGCGACTACCACATCGGCCGTTTTGAAAACCACCTGACCGTAGGCTTGGATTACAGCCGCGAACACCGCAACCCGACATTGGGTTTCAGCCGCGCCTTTACAGCCTCCATCAACCCCTACGACCGCGCAAGCTGGCCGGCTTCGGGCAGATTGCAGCCCGTCCTCACCCAAAACCGCCACAAAGCCGACTCCTACGGCATCTTTGTGCAAAACATCTTCTCCGCCACGCCCGATTTGAAATTCGTCCTCGGCGGCCGTTACGACAAATACACCTTTAATTCCGAAAACAAACTCACCGGCAGCAGCCGTCAATACAGCGGCCATTCGTTCAGCCCCAACATCGGCGCAGTGTGGAACGTAACGCCTGCCCACACGCTCTACGCCTCGTATAACAAAGGCTTCGCACCTTATGGCGGACGCGACGGCTATTTGAGCATCGACACTTCGTCTTCCGCCGTGTTCAACGCCGATCCCGAATACACCCGCCAATACGAAACCGGTGTCAAAAGCAGTTGGCTGGACGACCGCCTCAGCACCACATTGTCCGCCTACCAAATCGAACGCTTCAATATCCGCTACCGTCCCGACGCGCAAAATGATCCCTACACTTAGGCTGTCGGCGGCAAACACCGTTCGCGCGGTGTGGAACTGTCCGCCATCGGACAAATCATCCCCAAAAAACTCTACCTGCGCGGTTCGTTGGGCGTGATGCAGGCGAAAGTCGTTGAAGACAAAGAAAATCCCGACCGCTTGGGCATCCATTTGGACAACACCAGCAACGTTACCGGCAACCTGTTCTTCCGTTACACGCCGACCGAAAACCTCTACGGCGAAATCGGCGTAACCGGTACGGGCAAACGCTACGGCTACGATTCAAGAAACAAAGAAGTCACCACGCTTCCCGGCTTCGTCCGAACCGACGCCATGCTCGGCTGGAACCGCAAAAACCTGAACCTCACTTTCGCCGTTGGCAATCTGTTCAATCAAAAATACTGGCGTTCCGACGCCATGCCCGGCGCGCCGCGCACTTATACGGCGCGGGTGAATTACAGTTTCTAATCTCGGACAGGAAATGGAACAAAGGTCGTCTGAAAACTCGTGTTTCGAGTTTTCAGACGACCTTTTACCTTCTATACGCTCATGAATAAGGCGGGGCGCTTAAGTCTGCAAAGAATGTGGCAGTCCGCAAAGATAGCGTTTGCGCGGCCTTTGCTATATCATTCCCTTATCTGAAACCAAGGAAAACATCATGTACGAAGTCAACCGCAGCGTCTTCCTGCTCATCCCGCTCGATCCTTTTTGGAACTGGCTGCAAACCCTGCCCGGCAATCATCTTGACGGTTTGACGCTTGAAGATATTCAAGCCGATGCCAATTCTTATCTCGTCCGTCCGTGTGAAACCGCCGACGAAGTATGGGACGAAATCGAAGCGCGGTTTGAAGACATTTTCGCTGCCGAACTTGCCGACTGGTGCGAAGATGAGAGCGAGTGGCCTGATTTGGACGCCGATATTTTCAACGAATGGTTCGACATACAGCTCTCCACCGTCATTACCGACCTCGAGCACGAACCGCTCGCCCGTGAAGCCTTTCAACCCTTTAATCTGAACTGATGAACGTCCGCGTCCGCAATTACCATCTTGACGGCTACGGTCATGTCAACAACGCGCGCTATCTCGAATTTCTCGAAGAAGCGCGCTGGGCGTTTTTTGAGGAACACGGTTTATTGTCCGAAATCGACGGCTTGATGCTGGTGGTCGTCCGCACCGACATCCGTTATCGCCGTGCCGCCGTCGATGGCGACATATTGCGTTTTGAAGGTCGTCTGAAAGAGCTGACCTCGCGCCATATTATCCTCACTCAAAACATCGTTTTGCCCAGCGGTAAAAATGCCGTCGAAGCCGAAAGTACGCTGATGGTTGTCAGCGCAGAAAGCGGGCGGAGCATCAGCATTCCCGAACCTCTCTTTACTCTTTTAAAACAATACGCCGAAGCATGAAAAAACTCATTACCATTGCCGCAGTCGCCATTATCGGTGCGCTGCTTGCCATCGTCCTTATTCCGGATAACAAACCTACTCCCGCATTCTCTTTGTCCGACCTGCAAGGCAAACCGGTGTCCAATGCCGATTTGCAAGGCAAAGTCAGCTTCATCAATTTCTGGTTTCCCTCCTGCCCGGGCTGTGTCAGCGAAATGCCCAAAGTCATCAAAATGTCCAGAGATTATCAAGGCAAAGACTTCCAAGTACTCGGCATTGCCCAACCGATAGACCCGTTGGAAAGCGTAACCCAATACGTCCAAGAATACGGTTTGCCCTTTACCGTCATGTTTGATGCCGATAAAGCCGCCGCCCAAGCGTTCGGTACGCAGGTTTACCCGACTTCTTTTCTGATCAATAAAAAAGGCGAAATCCTGAAAACCTTTGTCGGAGAACCCGACTTCGCCGCGCTTTATCAGGAAATCGACAAAGAATTGGCAAAGTAGCAATCAAAAAAGGGCGCAATGATGCACCCTTATGTATTTATTGGGATAAGGCGTTGATTTCTTTTAGCGCAATTGCTGATTGATGCGGAAATGACAGCAGTTTCGGCAATATCGTCTTTTTATGAATTTCTTCATAGCCTTAGATGATTTAAAAGGTCGTCTGAAAATCTAAAATACAGGTTTTCAGACGACCTTTGTGTTTATAGTGGATTAACTTTAAACCGGTA
>NZ_KV812067.1:97140-109559 GCF_001813335.1 Neisseria sp. HMSC055H02
CTTGTCCTGATTTTTGTTAATCCACTATATCAAATACCTGTCAGACGCATTCTTGCAAACAATGTTTCCGATACTCAAATTCTCATGAAAAAACGTCGTCTGAAACCGATTTTCAGACGACGTTTGCCATTCACGCCCCTAGCGGATTCATTCCGCTTTCTCCAGCAAGGCGAAGCCTTCCACCTTGTTTCTCGGGCGCGCACCCTGCCAGATTTTCGTCCAGCCCGGTGGCGCGTCGGTATTTTTAGGCTGCTGCACCAGACGGTAGCGGCAGGCAGCGTCGTCGGTGTGGAGTGTCAAGTTGCTATATTGCGCCCAAGCGATGCGTGCGCGGTGGTCTTCGTTGGCGATGCTGATGCATTCGAGGTCGTCTGAAAGCCGTTTTTTCAGTTCGGGGGAGAGGGAGGCTTCCATTTGGAGGACGACGGGCGCGTGGCTTTTGGCGGCGTCGAGCCACGGCAGGAACAGGGTCATCAGCAATGCCCACGCCAGCGTAACACCTGCCGCCCAGTTGGTCACTGCCTGTCTGCCGCGGATGTTTTTGCGGGTAATCGCCCACAGCCACAGCGGGGTAAACAGCAGGGCGACCGCCATCGGTATCGGGTCGATGTCAGGCGTGTAATACGGGCTGAAATAGGCGGCGCGTTCGGCGAGTTTGGCAGGCCAGCCGTAGTTCATGGCGAAGAAGCCCGTCCACAGGAAAATGGCGAAAAGTCCGAACGCCATGACGCCGAACCAGTTGATAAACGCCGCCGCGCCGCGCCGCAGTCCGTCCAGTTGCGCCGCACCGAGCAGGGCGAGCGGGGGTAGCAGCCAAACGAGGTTGTCTTGCAGGCGTTGCGGGCTGACGGCAAGAATGCTGAGGACGATGAGGAACCACGAAATGCACAATACGCTCCAGTTTTTTTCGCGTATGCGGGGGCGGCTTAACGTCCATGCGGCGAGCGGCCACGCGGGCAGGGTAAACCAGAGCAGGTTTTTCAGGTAATAAAACAGGCTGAAGGTCGTCTGAAAACCACCCAATCCGCCGAATGCGCCGAGCGAGTGGTGGTGCAGCCAGATGGAAAACAGTTCGGGCTTGGTTCTGGAGAAAATGAGCGGATAAACCGTCAAGAGCGGCAGTCCGATGGCGAACGCGCCGACCAGCGTCAGGTAATAGCGTTTGACGCGCCATTTCTCATCGAGCAGCAGGGCGGGGGCTAAAAACATCAGCGCGGCGGTCATCAGATAGCCCGATGAAAGCGACAGCAATGCCCAGCCGCCGCCCAGCAGCAGGGAGGAGGTAATGACGCGGCGTTGCGCCAACGAAAAGCCACACAATATCATGCCCGACGCGGCAAAGGCGACCGAAGCGGGGTTGAGGAAGTGTGCGACCGAGAGCAGCCCGATGCTGCCGATCAGGATGAGGACGACGCTGCGCCCGTGGTGCCTGCCCAAAAAGTTGAATCCGGCAAAACCGCAGGCGGTCAGCCCGATAATCGTAAAGAAAACGCCCGCAAACCGCGCGGCATCATAAGCGTCCGCCGCCCAAGGCGACAACAGGTGTTTGAACGCCGCCGCCACCCACAAATAGACGGGCGGAATCTGAAAATCCGGCTGCCCCAACACATGGGCGACCAACGGCGTCGCGCCTGCGTCTAAGGCTTCGACGGCGGTAAAGACGGTGGGTTCGGCGGGATTCCACAAGTCGTGCGAAAACACGCCCGGCCACAGCCAGGCAAATGCCATCAGCAGCAAGAGCCAGGGTTTTTCATGGGTTTTGGCAGGTTGTCGCGGATCGGGCGGGGTGTAAGTGAGCATAGCTTTGAGGGGGTTGAACGTATTTTCGTGTAGTTTAGCAAAGATTCGGCGGTAGGTCGTCTGAAAGGAGGGGTTTGGTTTTTAATCTGGCGAAAATGCATTTTCAGACGACGTATAAAACAAAAAAGACTGCATAAAATGCAGTCTTTTTATTTCAGCAAAGCGGCGATTAGCGTTTGAACAGGTTGCCGAATTTGTTGTTGAATTTGTCCACGCGACCGGTGGTGTCGACGATTTTTTGAGTGCCGGTGTAGAACGGGTGGCACAAAGAGCAAACCTCGATGTTGAAGCTGTCTTTTTCCAGCGCGGATTTGGTGACGAATTTGTTACCGCAAGAGCAGGTAACGTTGATTTCGTGGTAATTAGGGTGGATATCTTGTTTCATTTTGTTTCCTTTCGGTTAAGCGGGCATAGGGGATGTACCTATGCTTCAGACAAGAGTCGGATTTTCGCTGTTTTTTTCTGTTCCGTCAAGAGGATATTGCCCGAGAGAGGTTGTCGGCATTTTTTTGTGTTCTTGAAATGATGATTGGGATAATAAGGTGCTGAATTATTTATCGTATTGTTTATTTGAGTAATTTTTTAAGAATTTTTGCTTTATTCTTGAACTTTATGCAAAATATAGGTCTGATGGCATATATTTATCGAATGAGGGACCGTATAGGAATGAAGGCAAAAATAAATGGTTTGATTCTGCGTGTGGTCAGCGGTTTGCTGCCGCCGTCGTATTGTCGTGTTTTAGGCACGCCTGCTAAAAGAGTCCGTGTTTTTTTAGCAAAAAGAGTGTCGCCTCATATCGGCACAAACGTCAATATTGAAAAGGGCGCGTATGTCATGCCGGATACGGTGATCGGCGATAACTCGGGGGTCGGTGTCAATTGCGAAATATGCTACGGTCTGACGATAGGCAATAATGTCATGATGGGGCCGGAATGTTTGTTTTATTCCAATAATCACAAGTTTAATCGAGAAACTTTGAAATATGAGGGCTATACGGAAGTCAATCCGATTGTGATTGAGGATGATGTTTGGATCGGACGGCGCGCGATTATTATGGGCGGTGTCCGGGTAGGTAAAGGGGCAGTCATCGGCGCAGGGTCTGTGGTAACCAAAGATGTGCCGCCATATTGCGTCGCCGCTGGGAATCCTGCGGTCATCAAGAAGAACCTGTTAGAAGATTAAAGTACACACATCACGGTTTCCAATCAAATATAGTGGATTAAATTTAAACCGGTACGGCGTTGCCTCGCCTTAGCTCAAAGAGAACGATTCTCTAAGGTGCTGAAGCACCAAGTGAATCGATTCCGTACTATCTGTACTGTCTGCGGCTTTGTCGCCTTGTCCTGATTTAAATTTAATCCACATATATAAAGGTCGTCTGAAAATGTTTTCAGACGACCTTTTTTCATATCAAAGCAAATTAGCCGCGCCGCCAAGTCGTACCGCCGGCATTGTCTTCCAGAATGATTTTGTGTTCGTTCAGAAGGTCGCGGATGCGGTCGGACTCTGCCCAGTTTTTATCCGCGCGCGCCTGTTTGCGTCGGGCGATTAAGTCTTCGATTTCTTCGTTGGAGAGGCCGTCTGAAACCGCGCCGCCTTGCAGGAACTCGGTCGGATCGCGTTGCAGCAGACCGATGATGCCGCCCAAGGTTTTCAGGCAGCCGGCGAGGTGTGCGTCGTTAGTTTTATTCACTTCGCCTGCCAGTTCAAACAATACGGCAACGGCTTCGACCGTACCGAAATCGTCGTTCATAGCGGCGTAGAAGCGGCGGGTGTAGTCGTTGGCATTTTCGGACAATTTGAACGCGGCAGCAGGAGTGTTTTTCAAGGTGGTGTACAGGCGTGTCAGTGCGCCTTTGGCGTCGTCTAAATGCGCGTCGGAATAGTTCAACGGGCTGCGGTAATGGGCGCGCAGGATGAAGAAGCGCACGACTTCGGGGTCGTATTGTTTCAACACTTCGCGGATGGTGAAGAAGTTGCCCAACGATTTGGACATTTTTTCGCCGTCCACGCGGATGAAGCCGTTGTGCAGCCAGTATTTGACGTGGCTGGCAATGCTTTGACCGTGATGTGTTTGCGCGTGGTCATGGCCGCAGGTATGACCGCTTGCGCCGACGCTTTGGGCGATTTCGTTTTCGTGGTGCGGAAATTGCAAGTCCGCGCCGCCGCCATGAATGTCGAAAGTATCGCCGAACAGGTTTTCACTCATGGCAGAGCATTCGATGTGCCAGCCCGGACGGCCGTTGCCCCACGGGCTTTCCCATGCGGGCTCGCCTGCTTTCGCCGCTTTCCACAACACAAAATCAAGCGGATCACGTTTGAAACCATCGACTTCCACACGCTCGCCTGCGCGCAGGTCGTCCAACGATTTACCCGACAATTGTCCGTAAGCGGCAAACTCGCGCACGGCGTAGTAAACGTCGCCGTTTGCAGCAGGATAAGCCTTGCCGTTTTGAATCAGGGTTTCAATCATCGCAATCATTTGCGGGATATTTTCCGTCGCCTTCGGCTCGATGTCGGGACGCAACACGCCCAAAGCATCGGCATCCTCGTGCATGGCCTGAATGAAGCGCACGGTCAGTTCGCCGATGGTTTCGCCGTTTTCAGCCGCACGGGCGATGATTTTGTCGTCGATGTCGGTGATGTTGCGCACATAAGTGAGCGGATAACCGCACTCGCGCAGCCAGCGGGCAATCATGTCGAACACGACCATCACGCGAGCATGGCCTAAATGGCAATAGTCGTAAACAGTCATGCCACAAACGTACATACGCACGTTTTTAGGGTCGATGGGGGTGAAGGGTTCTTTTTGACGGGTCAGGGTGTTGTAGATGGTGGTCATAGGATTATGGATTGATCTTTGTTGCTCGGATGATGATTGCTGTTCTGTTCCTGTAGATACAGACCAAGGAATATCACACGGTTGCCCGTTATTAATATGTTTGATATTCGTGAAGATTGGTTTTGCATAACAATTCTCAAATGTTTTTGTAAACTTTGATGTTTTAAACTTAACTTTTAATGAGGCTATATCTAATGAAGAAGGAGAAAGTTTGCTTATACTACTAGGCATTTCAATATGAAGAACTATTTTTATTTCGTTGCAATTTAAAGCTGAGTGAGCAAAATCTTTTTCCTCCTGCTTTTCTGCTTTAAATTTAGCGGAAACCAATCCTGCCAATGAATCTCGAATTTTTCTTGCGATTAAATATGGTAGGTCAGATAATTTTTCATCTATTGATTGAGAATTTGGCTCAAACTCAAGTTGGTAATAATCTTTGATTTCAATTAGCCAAAGTGTCGATTCATGAAGAGCTATTATATCTACACCTGAGCTGCCACTATCGTTATCCACACTTTGATCTATCCCATTTTTCCCTTTTTCATTTATATCAATTTTGTTACGTAAATTACAACTGTTCTGAAAAATTTCATAATGTTCCCAATTATCATATTTGGTAGCACGGTAATCTTCAGGAAAAGTAAAAGTTAATCTCTTTTCTTTGATTATGGTCATAGCCTAACCTCAAATATTCAGATACCTGTCTGCCTGCATAATGCTTTCATCTAACAATATCAATGTATCCAAATCATTAATGCTGTCCCCTTGTTCTACTTTTGTTCCATCATCGGAAGCAACCAATGAGAAAAAACGTACAGGTAAATTTGTTTTATTTTCAAAATTCAAAAGTTCCAATTCTCTCAATAGGAATAAAGAGTGTGTCGCAATAAAGACTTGAATGCCTTGTTGAGATAAAGACCAAATAATACGGGCAGCCACTTTGATCAATTTAGGATTCAGATTAGCTTCCGGTTCATCCCAAAATAGATAGCCTTTATCTAGCAATGCCCCTGTTGCGATTAACCGGGCAATCATGACAAATTTCCGCAAACCCTCTGCTACCAAAGGTGCTTCAATCTTACCGCCCGTGTTTGTCAGCGATAGATAAAACCTTCCTTGTTCTTCAGATACTTTTCCTCCCATTGCGTTCTCAAGAGGTTCAAGTAATTCTCGAATTTTGGTTTCTCTGGGACCTTTGGCAAGCGGGTGATTTAATTGCATACAGGTATCAAACCAAGTTTCTTCGAAAGGGATGCTTTGGTTTTGATACAAAGAAGTAAACCAAGGGCAAAGTGTAATTAATTCACGGCTGGGTAAAAAGATAGGCGTCGGAGTATGTTCACTTTCTTTCAGCCCGATACTTTCGATATTGACTTGCGATGATGAATTGCTAGAGAAATTCAGCCTACTATGCGTAATACCGTTTTGCAGTTTTAAAACAATTTCCGTACGTCCACGCCCCTGCAAACGTTTGCTCAACCTGCCCAAGGAATCGGGACGGAAAACATTCAGTAATTTATCGGCAAAACTTTTTTGCAATTCTGTTTTCAGTAATCTGTTTTTGGTGTTAGATGTTACTTCTAGCAGGCTGTATAAAATTTTTAACAAATGTGTTTTGCCACAACCGTTTTCGGCAACAATAACATTGAGATTTTCAGAAAATTCGAAAGTATCGTTTGGAAGAACGGTAAAGTTTGTCAACTCAAGCGACTGGATATATTGGTTAGATGACATTTTTAATCCATTTCAATCTTGCTTTAAAATTGTTTCAGACAACCTTTTTGTAGAACAAATATCGTCTGAACCCCTTTCTTTTTTACTCCGGTTTAAATACGCCTGTATCCGTTTTAGGCTGCTGCTCGGCAATCTCAGTATTTGCCGCCGCTTGTTCCGCCTCCGCTTTTTCAGCTTCAATGCGTTTTTTCTCGGTCAGGTATTGGTTGATTTGGTGTACCAATTCCTGCGTGCCTTGGTGGGTCAGTGCGCTGATTTGGAAGAGGCGCGGGGTTTCCATGTCAAATTGGAAGCGGTCGTCTGGTTTCGGGTAGTCCCAGCCGATGGCTTCGAGGAAGGCGGCAGTGCGCGTTTGGGCTTCTTCTTCGTCGAGCATGTCGAGTTTGTTCAGCACGAGCCAGCGCGGTTTGCCGTAAAGTTCTTCATCGTATTTGCGCAATTCGTTGATGATGGCGAGTGCCTCTTCGGCTGGGTTGACGGTTTCGTCGAAGGGAGCTAAATCGACGACGTGCAACAGCAAGCCGGTGCGCGATAAGTGTTTGAGGAAGCGGTGGCCGAGGCCTGCGCCTTCTGCTGCGCCTTCAATCAGGCCGGGGATGTCTGCCATGACGAAGCTGTGGTTTTCGTCGATGCGCACGACGCCTAAATTCGGATGCAGGGTGGTGAAGGGGTAGTTGGCGATTTTGGGGCGCGCGGCGGATACGGCGGTAATCAGGGTGGATTTACCGGCATTGGGCATGCCTAACAAGCCGACATCGGCGAGGACTTTGAGTTCGAGTTGTAGGGACCGGGTTTCGCCTTCTTCGCCGGGCGTGGATTGTTTGGGCGCGCGGTTGACGGAAGATTTGAAGTGGATGTTGCCCAAACCTCCTTTGCCGCCTTTGGCAAGGCAGACGCGCTGGCCGTGGTGGGTGAGGTCGGCGACGATTTCGTCGGTGTCAAGGTCGCGGATGAGGGTGCCGACGGGCATTTTGAGGACGATGTCGTCCGCACCTGCGCCGTAGCGGTCGGAGCCGTGACCTTTTTCGCCGTTTTTGGCTTGGTAGCGTTTGACGAAGCGGTATTCGACGAGGGTGTTGGTGTTTTCGTCGGCTTCTGCCCACACGCTGCCGCCTTTGCCGCCGTCGCCGCCGTCGGGACCGCCGCGCGGTACGAATTTTTCGCGGCGGAAACTGGTTGCGCCATTACCGCCTTTGCCTGCGGCGACTTCGATTTTTGCTTCGTCGATGAATTTCATGGTGTTCTCTTGTATTTTGGGTTTCAGACGACCTTTTGTGTCGTAGGTCGTCTGAAAAAATGGGAATGGGGGATATTATAAGGGATATGGGGGATGTGCGCCCGTTTCTCTGTCCCGCTTGGTTTTTTGCCGGATGTTTTGTGAAAACAGCCGTCCTGAAATCGCGGTTTCGGACGGCTGTTTGCTTTTTGGGGATTATTTGGCAGTTTTTTGTTCTTCGCGTACTCTGTCTGCAAGCAGGTCTATGGTTTTCATACCTGATTCCCAGTCGGCAAATTCGACTTTGTATTTGCCGCCGACAATGACGGTGGGCGTGCCGTCGATTTTGTAGGTGTTGGTCAGCTCTGCCATTTTGTCTGCGCGGGTTTGGCTTTCGGGGGATTTGTAGGCGGCGAGGACTTTTTTGCCGTCAAAAGCGGTTTGCTCGGCCAACCATTTTTTGAGGGTTTCAGGGTCTTGCAGTTTGACTTTCTGATTAACCATAGCATCAAAGATATGGCTGTTTGCAATGTCTTTGGTGTCTGCGACCGCCATATCGACGGCGGCAGCAAGGCGCGCCAACGGTTTCATCTCATCGCCCCAAACAACGTGTTCAGTACGAAGGTAGGTGTCGTCTTTGAAGGTTTTGACGTGTTTGCTCAAAACGGGTTCGAGGTGGGCGCAGTGCGGACAGAAGTAGCCGAAAAATTCGAGGACTTCGACTTTGCCTGCCTGCTGTTGGGGAATAGGCGTGCTGAGTGTGGTGTAGTTAAGCCCCTCAACTAAAGCGACAGGCGCAGCGGAGGCTGCTGAAGCCGCAGGCGCACTGTCGGCGGGGACGCTGGTTTGGGCTTTGTTTTCGCAGGCGGTCAGGGCCAGCAGGGCGGCGGTAAGAGCCAAGGCTTTCAGTTTCATGTTTACTCCGTGATAGTTTGGTTAAATGGGAGATTTTATTGCATTTTGGCGGTTTGATATATGGTTTGATGTGAAAAAGACAGTTTCATGTAGGGAAATGATGGTGTTGAAAGAGGTCGTCTGAAAAAGTGTTCTGTTCGATTCTGTCGTACAATACGCGCTTTCAGACGACGTCTGGACTTTTGAAGGAATAAAACGGATGAATTTGTTAGGGGCTTTGGCCAAGGTCGGTAGCTTAACGATGGTGTCGCGCATACTTGGATTTGTGCGCGATACGGTAATTGCCCGAGCGTTTGGTGCAGGTATGGCGACCGACGCCTTTTTTGTGGCTTTTAAACTGCCGAACCTGCTGCGCCGCATATTTGCGGAAGGGGCGTTTGCCCAGGCGTTCGTGCCGATTTTGGCGGAATATAAGGAAACGCGTTCGAAAGAAGCGACGGAGGCGTTTATCCGCCATGTGGCGGGGATGCTGTCGTTTGTCCTGGTGATCGTTACCGCTCTGGGTATTCTTGCCGCGCCTTGGGTGATTTGGGCTTCCGCGCCCGGCTTTGCCAAGGATGCGGACAAATTCCAGCTTTCTATCGATTTGCTACGGATTACGTTTCCTTATATCTTATTGATTTCGTTGTCTTCTTTTGTCGGTTCGATACTGAATTCTTATCATAAATTCAGCATTCCCGCGTTTACGCCGACGTTTTTGAATATTTCTTTTATCGTCTTTTCGCTGTATTTCATACCGTATTTTGATCCGCCCGTTACCGCGCTGGCTTGGGCAGTTTTTGTCGGCGGAATTTTGCAGCTCGGCTTCCAACTGCCTTGGCTGGCGAAACTGGGTTTTTTGAAACTGCCTAAGCTGAATTTTCAAGATAGGGCGGTCAACCGCGTAATGAAACAGATGGCGCCTGCGATTTTGGGCGTGAGCGTGGCGCAGATTTCTTTGGTGATCAACACGATTTTCGCTTCTTATCTGCAATCGGGCAGCGTTTCGTGGATGTATTACGCCGACCGCCTGATGGAGCTGCCCAGCGGTGTTTTAGGTGCGGCGCTCGGTACGATTTTGCTGCCGACTTTGTCCAAGCATGCAGCCAATCGGAATAGGGAGCAGTTTTCCGGACTGCTCGACTGGGGTTTGCGACTGTGTATGCTGCTGACCCTGCCGGCGGCGGTCGGGTTGGCGGTATTGTCGTTCCCGCTGGTGGCGACGCTGTTTATGTACCGCGAATTTACGCTGTTTGACGCGCAGATGACGCAACATGCGCTGATTGCCTACTCTTTCGGCTTAATCGGCTTAATCATGATTAAAGTGTTGGCACCCGGTTTCTATGCACGGCAAAACATCAAAACGCCCGTCAAAATCGCCATCTTTACGCTCGTCTGCACACAGTTGATGAACCTTGCCTTTATCGGCCCTTTGAAACACGTCGGGCTTTCGCTTGCCATCGGTCTGGGCGCGTGTATCAATGCGGGATTGCTGTTTTACCTGTTACGCAAGCACGGTATTTACCGACCGGGTAAAGGGTGGGGGAGTTTCCTAAGTAAAATGCTGCTGTCGCTTGCCGTGATGGGCGGCGGACTGTGGGCGGCGCAGACTTACCTGCCGTTTGAGTGGGTGCATGTCGGCGGTTTGCGCAAAGCAGGGCAGTTGTGCATCCTGATTGCGATAGGCGGCGGTTTGTATTTCGTTTCGCTGGCTGCGATGGGTTTCCGACCGAGAGATTTCAAACGGGTGGAAACGCATTAGAGGGTGTTGAAACGTTAAATAAGGTCGTCTGAAAACCTTAAAATATGGTTTTCAGACGACCTTTTGCAAAAATTATCATCATCGCCGGGATCGTTTTTGAAACTTAAATACATCGCAGATGTCTATTTTTAGTCGTTTACCACTCATCAGGATGCAGATTTATGCCGATAAATGTTTCACTAATTGTTCCTGTCTATAACGGCGGGAAATTTGTGGCAGGTTTGTGCCGTCATTTTGCAGGTCTGCATAAGGCTGTCGAAGGGATGGAATTTATTGTTGTAAACGACGGCTCTACCGATGATACATCGGCTCAGTTCAGGCAGTTTTTCAATGAACATCCCGAATTGCAGGCGCAGTTGATTGATACGCCCAACGGCGGAGTCAGCAGGGCGCGCAATATCGGTTTGTCCAAAGTGCGCGGGGAATATGTGATGTTTATGGATCATGACGACAATATCGATCCTCCGCTTTTGACAGGTTTGGTTGAAAAAATGAAGCATACTGATGCGGATGTCCTTCAATTCAATGTCGATGCGCGCTATCCCGCCAATGAAGACGAGATTATCGGTTTGGCGGAGTATATGGACCGCTATCCGTTTTGGTCGTGCGTTTGGTCGTATATCTACAAACGCAGTCTGCTGGAAAAAACGGGGCTGAAATTTATTGAAGGCATGAAATATCTGGAAGACGGCGTATTTTTGACCGAGTATCTTTTACAATGTAACACCGTCATTGCCAGCAACACCGTTGTTTATGATTATGTCGATAATCCCGAATCCGCCATGCGCAGCAAGCGTACGCCCGAGCAGACGAAGAAATACCTCGACGATATCGGTTTGGCAGTAAGGGAATATACGCGCCTGCTCACTACGCCTGGGCAGCCGCCCAAAGTTGCCCGCAGGTTATTGGAAATACGGGATTCCTTCCAATTCATCCATTTGGTTTCGATGCTTAAAAGCGGTGTTTCTACGGACGAACTGTTCCGCAGGCTGGAAGAAAACGGCTACGATTTCCGAATGGCGGGCTATCCCAGCAAATTCAACCGCCGCCGCGACGTACGCCTTTTGTGCCATGTATTCCGCAGCCGTTTGTTGTTAAAGCTTCTGGCGGCTTCCAAGATAATGGCAAAAGATTGACAGACTCAAAAAGGTCGTCTGAAAACCAATACAGGTTTTCAGACGACCTTTTTATTTCATCCTGCGCCTCAAGCGGGCGTATCTTTCAACTCCGCGCCCACATCTTTCAAACGCTGCAATACTTCGTCCCATGCTTTGTCCAAATCGCGGCACGCCCCGCCTTCCGCTTTGATGCCGAACTCGATATGCGGTTTGACCGCCGTTCCGTCCGCATTCTGCCAGCCGACGCTGGGCAGGCTGTAAGAGCGCACGCCCGGGTAGGTGTGTTCGACGTATTCCATAATCGGCGCGACGCGCGATTCGGGCTGTCCGAACACATACACGCTGCGGCTGCCGCGTTCGGTTTGGTTGAAACGGTCGGCGTAATAAGTATCCAAAACCCATTCCGCCATCGGGTGCGCCATCACGGGGAAGCCGGGGAAGAAATAATGTTCGCGGATGGAAAATCCGGCGATGTTGTTGAACGGGTTGGGCACAAGCTCCGCGCCTGCGGGAAAGTCCGCCATTTTCAGGCGTTGGGCGTGTTCGGGGGCATCGAGCGGTTCGCCGCGTTTAAGGGTAACGGCTTCGATGAACTTGGCGGCTTCGGGATGGCGGACGACGGGCAAATCCAAAGCGGCGGCGGCAGCTTGGCGGGTGTGGTCGTCGGGCGTGGAACCGATGCCGCCGGTAACGAAAGTCGGCAGGCCGTCTGAAAAGCTGCGGCGCAGTTGTTTGACCAGCAAATCGGGTTCGTCGGGCAGGTATTGCACCTGATTGAGCTTCAGCCCACGCGATTCCAGCAGGGATTTGAAAAAGGCGAAATGCTTGTCTTGGCGGCTGCCGTGCAGGATTTCGTCGCCGATGATGATGAGGTTGAAAGCGTTCATGGATAGGTTTCTTTACCGATGCCGTCTGAAAATATTGATGGCGCTGTAATTTATTCCCTCTCCCGTGGGAGAGGGTTAGGGAGAGGGCTGAGCTTGCGTTTTTCAGGCAGCGTTTGCTTAAGGGCTGCTGTCTGTGCCCTCTCCCCAACCCTCCCCCGCAGGGGAG
>NZ_KV812067.1:109659-121946 GCF_001813335.1 Neisseria sp. HMSC055H02
CTCCCCAACCCTCCCCCGCAGGGGAGGGAGTCGGGTTGCGGATGGCGTAAAGGTCGTCTGAAAAGATTTTCAGCGAAACGGGCAAGGCTCATTTTCAGACGACCTTGACGGCTGACAATGTGTTCTATTTATAAGATAATGTTTCAACACACAGGACTACACACAAAGCGCAGCCCTATGTATCGCCCTGATTTGGAAGAGGTTGCATTTCTCCCAAACAGTCTCTGATTCTACCGCCCCGAAGGGCGGGGTTTCAACCGTTAAGGTATTTTTAATAACCCCTTTTAAGTCCGAAGAATTGTCATGAGCCAAAACAATACTATCCTGCAACACCTCCCCATCGGTCAAAAAGTCGGCATCGCCTTCTCCGGCGGCCTTGATACCTCTGCCGCGCTGTTGTGGATGAAACTCAAAGGCGCGCTGCCTTATGCCTACACTGCCAACCTCGGTCAGCCCGATGAAGACGACTACAACGCCATTCCCAAAAAAGCGATGGAATACGGTGCGGAAAACGCTCGCCTGATTGATTGCCGCGCGCAGTTGGCACATGAAGGCATCGCCGCCATCCAATGCGGCGCGTTCCACGTTTCCACCGGCGGCATCGCCTATTTCAACACCACGCCTTTAGGCCGCGCCGTTACCGGCACCATGCTCGTTTCCGCCATGAAGGAAGACGACGTCAACATTTGGGGCGATGGCAGCACCTACAAAGGCAACGACATCGAGCGTTTCTACCGTTACGGCCTCTTGACCAATCCCGCGCTGAAAATCTACAAACCTTGGCTCGACCAACAATTTATCGACGAACTCGGCGGCCGTCACGAAATGAGCGAATTTCTGATTGCCAACGGTTTCAACTACAAAATGTCGGTTGAAAAAGCTTACTCCACCGATTCCAATATGCTCGGCGCAACGCATGAAGCCAAAGATTTGGAATTCCTCAACAGCGGCATCAAAATCGTCAAACCCATCATGGGCGTTGCCTTCTGGGACGAAAACGTCGAAGTCAAACCCGAAGAAGTCAGCGTCCGCTTTGAAGAAGGCGTGCCCGTTGCATTGAACGGCAAAGAATACGCCGACCCCGTCGAACTCTTCCTCGAAGCCAACCGCATCGGCGGTCGCCACGGCTTGGGTATGAGCGACCAAATCGAAAACCGCATCATCGAAGCCAAATCGCGCGGCATCTACGAAGCCCCGGGCATGGCGTTGCTCCACATCGCCTACGAACGCTTGGTTACCGGCATCCACAACGAAGACACCATCGAACAATACCGCATCAACGGCTTACGCCTCGGCCGCCTGCTCTATCAAGGCCGCTGGTTCGACAGCCAAGCCCTGATGTTGCGCGAAACCGCCCAACGCTGGGTCGCCAAAGCCATTACCGGCGAAGTAACCCTCGAACTGCGCCGCGGCAACGACTACTCGATTCTGAACACCGAATCGCCCAACCTGACCTACCAACCGGAACGCCTGAGCATGGAAAAAGTCGAAGATGCCGCATTCACCCCGCTCGACCGCATCGGCCAGCTCACCATGCGCAACCTCGACATCACCGACACTCGAGCCAAACTCGGCATCTACTCGCAAAGCGGCTTGTTGTCGTTGGGCGAAGGTTCGGTATTGCCGCAGTTGGGCAATAAGAAATAAGGTTTGTTGCCCTACATCATTGGCAACTTAAGGGGTCGTCTGAAAAGACGATCCCTTATAAAGGAATCCCATGAAAGAATACAAAGTCGTCATTTATCAAGAAAACCTGCTGTCCAGCCTGTTTTTCGGCGCAGCCAAAGTCAATCCCGTCAAATTCAGCGCGTTCCTCAACAGCCAAACTCCAGAAGGTTGGCGTGTCGTAACCATGGAAAAAGACCAACGCCGTATGCTCTTATTTTTCAGACGTGAAGCCTACATCGTCATTTTGGAGCGGGAACGTGTTTAAGCTAGGCGTTTATGCCTGTCTCGGGCTGTTCGTCGGCTGGGTGTTGCTGCTGATTCTGCAACTTTGGTTTTCTTTTATCGAGGCAGAATTATTCTTCAAAATTACTCTGACCATGGCGGGGTTGTTTGTCATCATCCTCGCTGCCTTGCTGGTGTTCAGTCAGTATTTTTCCGAAAAGAAAATGAAAGACGACGGGTTTATCAACTGATGCGGCTCCGGACAAAACCTGCATCCAAACCATAATAGGTCGTCTGAAAAACCGTTTTCAGACGACCCCCACTATTTCCTCAAATCATTTGAAATCATGAAATTCTTCACACACTTTTATCTTGAAAACCATATGTATTTCAACGACTACTTGAAATACGTCCTCATTTTCGCCGCGCTCGTCGTCCTGCTGCTCGCCGTGTCGCAATACCTGCGCCACCGCATGGATACCAAATACCGCGACCTGAGCATCATTGCCCTGCTGCTGCTCATCCTCATCAGTGGTATCCAATACCTCTCATACAGCGAACGCCAAAACTTTGCCGCCGACACCTCGCGCATGGTCGGGTTTCTCAATGCCCTGATTGAAAACCAAAAAGTGGAAAAACGCGACATCAGCGTCAACAGCACGCACCTATACAACGGCATGATCGTCGGCATCAAAAACCAATACTACGAAGTCCATTTCAATCAAGACTTCTCCGCCTACACCCTGACCCCCATCAATTTGGTCAACAACAACATCGAACTCATCGACAAAGAATAACAGGACACACTCATGGAAGCATACTCCCTCCTTGCCTTCAAACTCCTTATGGGTATTTTAGGTTTGGTTTTGCAAATCAACCTCTTAGGTAAAGGCAATCTCGCCCCCACCTCCGCCATGGATCAAGTGCAAAACTATGTTCTCGGCGGCATCATCGGCGGCGTGATTTACAGCGACAGCGTCGGGCTTTTACAGTTTTTCCTCGTGATGGTTCTGTGGACGCTTTTGGTATTGAGCCTCAAGTTCATCAAAAACAACAACCGCTGGGTCAAATCCATCATTGACGGTAAATCCGTCTGGGTCATCGTCAACGGCGAAATCCAAACCGAAGAATGTATGAAAAACGGCATCAGCGCACACGACCTGATGTTTAAGCTCCGTGCCGCCGGCATCTACGAAATCGCCGCCGTCAAACGCGCCGTCATGGAACAAAACGGGCAGCTCACCGTCATCCAATACGGCGACGAAAGCCTGCGTTACCCCCTGATTACCGACGGGCAAATCGACCACGACATCTTAGAAATCATCAAACGCGACGACGAGTGGCTGCAACAGGAACTTGACCGCCTCCACCTTGATGTCTCGAAAGTCTATATCGGCGAATACATCGACGGGAAATTGGTGGCACACCCGTATCCTTGATTGTGAAAATGAAAGCCGTGTTTGGGTAAGGTTGTTTGCAATAAACCAATCTTCAATCCAATGCTCGAATAGAGTCAAAAGAAAAAAAGTCGTCTGAAAACTGAATTTCAGACGACCTTTGCGTTTCTGCGTCCTGCGTTAGAACGATTTCACCAGCGACAGACCGACTTCGTTTTGCTTGTAGCTGTACAGCCAGTCGGTGTTGCCGTGGACGCGGCGGTGTTTGTAGCTGAGGACGGGCTTCATGCCGGCGAATTTCCAGCGGTCTGCACCTATGCTGAGGCGGTAGGTTTGTTCTTTGTCGCGGCGGCGTTGTTCGAGTACGGCGTTTTCTTCGCGGTGGCTGCGGATGCCGAAGGTGGCGGAGGCGGAGGCATCGAAGCCGGCTTCAAACATTTTTGCCGCGCCCAGCCGTGCGGAGATGAGGCGGTAGCTGTCTACGGGCTCTTTGGCTTTGCGCTGTTGCCAGTCTATGCCGCCGTAGAGCATGAGGTCATTGCGCGGGAAGTAGGACAGGGTGTTGTAAACGGAGAAGAGGCTGCCGTCGAGCAGGCGGGTTTTGTCGGAATAGGAGAGGTGTTTCCACTCGGCTTCGGTGTTCCACGTCCAACTGCCTTTGTCGAGGTTCCACTCGCTGCGCACGCCGTAGGCGCGGTTGAGGGTTTTGCCGCCGCTGCCGTTCCATTCGACGAGCGGGGCGAGGGCGAAGGTGTGGCGGTGATTTTCAAACTGGTAGCCTGCGCTGAGGTTGAGCGTGTGTTCGTTGAAGTCTTTATGGTCGTGGTAGAAGCGGCCGTAGCCGAGCGTGCGGGCGGCGATGCCGTGGTGTCCTTTAATCTGCCAGCGGCGGACGGCGGCGGCTTCGTATTTGATGCCGTTGGCGGAAATGGGTTGGTCGCCTGAAAATTCTTCCCAGCATTCGCCGTCGATTTCGGTTTTACACCACACTTTGCCGCTGGCTTCGTTGATGTTGCTGTTGTGGACGGCGCCGACGGAAAGGCTGCCCTGCCAGCTTTGGCGTTGGTTTAGAGAGTCGCGGAAATGTCCGATGTTTTCTTTGACGGCTTCGGGCAGGTCTTCGTTTTGCAGGCGCATAAATTCGGAAGTGGCTTCGCGGTTCAGACGACCTTCAAAGAGCAGGCGGGCGTAATCGAGGCGTCCGCGCGTGAAGTCGGGGTGGCGTTGCAGCAGGGTTTCGTAGTCTTGTTTGGCGGCTTTCCACCTGCCTTCGCCGCGGGCGAGCGAGGCGCGAGCAAAGAGGGCGATGTCGGGGTCGTATTCGGTTTGCTGGGTATAACGCTCGAGCAGCGGGCGCACGGTTTGCCAGTCGCTGCGGTTGACGGCGTTAAACAGGGCTTCGCCTTGGTCGGCTTCGGGGTCGGTTTCGGCTGTCTGCCCGATGTTTTCGGCTGGAATGTCGAGGCGGTATTCGCGCACTTTTTGTTCCTGTTCCTGCATGGTTTGGCGGGTGTTTTGCCACAGGCGTTGCGCGGTACGGTCGTCTGAAAAGTCAGAACGGGGCGCGGCAAGGACGGGGGCGGCGAGAAACAGGAGAAGGCAGGCAGACGGTTTGTACATGGTGTCGGCTTTCCGGTCGGCGGGTTTCAGACGACCTTGAGAAGGTTGGCGGGCTGCTGTTTAAAAAAGCCTGCGTGAAGCAGGCTTTATGTTACTTAACTACGGATTTTAGCGTTTCACACCGCCGAATGCCGTATCCAAGTTGCGGTCGGTTTTAAATTTGGCAACACCGGCCAGCGCGCTTGCGTTGTGACCGAAGAAGTGGCCTTCGGTTTTACCGAAGTGGCCGTTGGCGCGGGCGTAGCCTTCAAACGATGCGCTGGACGGTTTGATGCGGGAATGGATGTCCATCTGTACAGCGTTGTTTTTCATAGAACCAGCCAAGACGCGTTGACCGAAGTCCGCGCGCAAAGTACCGACCATCGGGTTGTTGCCGGTGTAGTTGTTGATACCTTTGACGGCGTAGTTGGCTACACCGGATACCGGCATAGAGGTGGCGCGTTTGTCGCCAGAGTAGAAAACGCCGCGGTTGGTGCCTTTGGCGTATTCTTTGCCGACCCACTCGCCGTAGTACACTTCAGAGCCACCGCTCTTGATGGTGTTGAACGCATAGCGGCCGAGGTTTTGACGGGTGTATGCGTCGTTGACCTGTACGGTTTTCACGCCGTTGCGGTCTACATTGCCGGGCATGCGGTTGACGTTGGTGTAGTGCACGCCCGAACGGTAGGCAGCGTGTTTCATCACTTTTTCGCCTTCGGCTTCAGATGCGGGTTTGCCCCATTTTTTGCCGTATTTGTGGTTTTGGTAACCGTAATCAAATGGATTGTAGGCATTGTTGGCGGCAAATACGCCTGCGCTGAACAAAACGGCTAAAACAGCAGCGGTGGTTTTTTGCAGATTCAGTTTCATGATACGCTCCTTAGGGGAAAAACGATGGTGGGGAAAATGATGTTCCGTCCGTGTCAGTGTGAGCAGACTATCGTTATGTGAGGAGACTTGTTTTTCTTTTTTCTGAACATCATTCTAGAGGGGGAGTGTTAGAGGAGAATTAGCGGATGTTTTAGGGAGTGTCTTAATGAGATAAGAATAGGATAAGAATGTTTGTTTTTAGTTAAGAAGTATAGTAAACACGGTTGGCGTTGGCGCACGCCGCAATTTAATCTGTCCTTATTGAGATGTTTTGGTGATGGATTAATTGAAATGATTTATAAAGAAGGGGAAAGGTCGTCTGAACATTTCTTTCGGCCGAACCCGCAGAACTTGTTTCAGACGACTTTTGAAATTGAGAAATAATATCTAAGAAATAGGCAAAAAAATAACCGCCTGAGGCGGTTTGTTTTGGTGGCCAGAGGCGGAATCGAACCGCCGACACACGGATTTTCAATCCGTTGCTCTACCAACTGAGCTATCTGGCCTTCGCTGTTTCGTTGCGAGATGTGAATTAAACCAAAAACGGCGTTTTAACGCAAGGTTTATTTCGATGCGCTGTATATTATTTTTATAAACATATGTTTTGTATTGAATTAAAAAGCGGCGTATTAGGCAGATTTTGTCCGTTGCAGCCTTTCCTATAAACAGGCAATACGATAAAATATGCGCTGTCTGAAACACCATCATGAAGGAAGCCGCCATGACCCGTATGGTTCACTGCGTCAAACTCGGCAAAGAGGCCGAAGGTATGAAATTCCCGCCGCTGCCCAACGAGCTGGGCAAGCGTATTTTTGAAAATGTGTCCCAAGAGGCTTGGAATGCGTGGACGCGTCATCAAACCATGCTGATTAACGAAAACCGCCTGAGCCTTGCCGACCCGCGCGCGCGCGAATATTTGGCGCAGCAGATGGAGCAGTATTTCTTCGGAGACGGGGCGGATGCTGTTCAGGGCTATGTCCCTCCGCAAGAATAAGCGCAAGCTGTTTTGAATGACAAAGGTCGTCTGAAACCGAAATTGGTTTTCAGACGACCTTTTTTAATGTTGACGGGCAATTATGCGCCGAACACTTTCAAACGGTTTTCCACCGGCTCGAAGGCTTTTTCACCGGCAGATGCTTCGATGCCGCCGATAACCATTTGCGCGCGCAGAAGCCAGCTTTCGGGCAGGTTCCATTCTTTGGCGATGGCGGCGTCGGGCAGCGGGTTGTAGTGTTGCAGGTTCGCGCCCACGCCGGCGGCGGCAAGCGTTGTCCAGACGGCGTATTGCGTCATCGCGTTCGCATGGTCCGCCCAAACGGGGAAGTTGGCGGCATAAGAAGGGAACTGCTCTTGCAGGCCTTTGACGACGTTTTGGTCTTCGAAGAACAAAATGGTCGCCGCGCCTGCTTTGAACAGGTTTAATTTTTGCGCGGTCGGCTCGAATTGTTCGGCAGGCACGATGGCGCGCAATGCGTCTTCAACGAATTGCCACACTTTGCCGTGTTCTTCGCCGAAAAGGACGACGACGCGGGTGGATTGCGAGTTGAAGGAAGAAGGCGTGTGCAAAACGGCATGTTTGACGATTTCGCTGATTTCTTCGTTGCTGACAGGCAGATTTTTATTCAGCGCGTAAATGGAACGGCGGGTTTCTGCCGCTTGCTGCAAGGTTTGATAAGTCATTTTGTTTTTCCTTTGATTGATGTTTAATCGGTTGGCGGGTTTGGAAATGGATTCGCAAAACCCGCTTTATAGTGGATTAACTTTAAACCAGTACGGCGTTGCCTCGCCCTTAGCTCAAAGAGAACGATTCTCTAAGGTGCTGAAGCACCAAGTGAATCGGTTCCGTACTATCTGTACTGTCTGTGGCTTCGTCGCCTTGTCCTGATTTAAATTTAATCCACTATACTTGTTTTCTTTTCAGACGACCTTTGGGTCTATCAGGATTTGTTTTTGCCGAACAGGTTGTCCAATGCCAATGAGCCGCCGCCGGCTGCTGCGAGATAGAGGAACACGAAGCAGAACAATACTGCCGATTCGCCGCCGTTGGCAAGCGGGAACAGCGCCGAACCTTGGGAGGCGTGTGCCATGAAATAGGCAGCCGCCATCTGGCCGGACAGGATGAAGGCGGCGGGACGGGTAAACAGTCCGAGAATCAACAGGATGCCGCCGACGATTTCCAAAATGCCTGCCACCAGCATCAAGCCTTCGGGCGAGCCGCCGCCCATGGATGTCGGGAAGCCGAAGAATTTCGACGTACCGTGCAGGAGGAAGAGGTAGGCGGTTACGATACGCAATACGGACAATAAAATAGGTTGGATACGGGCGCAGGTTGCAGACATGGGGTTCTCCTTATCAAAATGCGGGGTTTAAATGAAAACTAATCTTATCTGTGCAGTATAGATAATTACTGCCGGTAGATATATACTTCTTTTATTGACACAACGTTTCCCTAAAAGAAAACATGGATACCCTGTTCAGCCTCAAAGTTTTCCGCCAAGTCGTCCAAAGCGGCAGCTTCACCCGCGCCGCCGAGCAGCTTGATATTTCCACCGCGATGGCGAGCAAACACGTCAGCCATCTGGAAAATTCGATTAAGGCCAAGCTGCTGCACCGCAACAGCCGCAACCTCCACCTGACCGAAGCAGGCGAAGAATACTACCGCCAATGCAGCTACGCGCTCGACACGCTCGACACCGCCGCGCAAAAGGCGGCAGGCGGGGCGGACACGCCGCAGGGCATGTTGCGCGTAACCATGCCGCTTTGGTTTGCGGGCAATTTAATCGGCACTTGGCTGGCGGAATACCGCGAACGCTATCCCGAAGTCACGCTCGATCTGGTGCTCGACAACCGCCACGTCGATTTGATTGCCGAAGGCTTCGACCTTGCCTTGCGCGTGGCAAAAACCTTGTCGCCCTCGCTTATCGTCAAGCCGCTGGCGCAAATCCAATTCGTCCTGCTTGCCTCGCCCGAATATCTGGCGAAACACGGCAAACCGCAAACGCCCGAAGAGGTCATGCGCCATCCCGCCATCCTGCCGACCTACACCGACCAGCGCAATTTGGAAATCACCCATCGGGAAACGGGCGAAAAAAGTATTCTGACGCTCAATCCGGTGATTCAAAGCGACAATACGCTGATGATACGCGAATTGGTCAGGGCGGGCGCGGGCATCGCCTATCAGCCGTTGTGGTCCGCCAGACAGGATTTGAAGGAAGGCAGGTTGGTCAGCCTGCTGCCGGAATATCGGGTGCGGACCGAGCAATTAAACGCGGTTTATGTGGACAGGGCGTTTTTGAGCGCGAAGGTGCGCAGTTTTATCGATTTCCTGAACGAGAAGATTTCGGCGGAAGGGGAATGAGGATTGGGGATGAAGGTTGGCAAAAGGTCGTCTGAAAACGGGAAACGGGTTCAGACGACCTTTTGGTTTGTGCGGCGGTTTATTTGACCTGCTGCATGTATTTTTTCAGACGACCCTTGCTCTGCATGGCGCGGTTTTCCAGTTCGTCCACGACGGCTTGCGCTTTGGCTTTGTTCACCGGTTTGCCGACCTGAATCACGCCGCTCATGTTCATCATGCGGTGCGGCGGGCAGGTATAGACGTATACGCCTTCTTTGTCGAGTTTGAGGGTGAAGTCTTTGCCGTCTTCGGACAGGAAGTCGGCAACGCCGTCGGGCAGGGCTTTGCTTTGCACCCAGTGGCCTTTGTTGGCGGCTTTGAAGGTTACGGTGTCGCCGACTTTGGCGTTGACGTAGCCGGGTTCGAACACCATGCTGCCGTCTTTGCCGTTGTCGAGCATTTTGACTTCGTGGTTGGCGGCATATGCGCCGAGGGAAGCGGTCAGCATGAGGAGGAAGAGGGATTTTTTCATGGGGGGAGTCCTTTCTAAGGATATAGTGGATTAACTTTAAATCAGGACAAGGCGACGAAGCCGCAGACAGTACAGATAGTACGGTACCGATTCACTTGGTGCTTCAGCACCTTAGAGAATCGTTCTCTTTGAGCTAAGGCGAGGCAACGCCGTACTGGTTTAAAGTTTAATCCACTATAAAAAATATGGGGCGGGCTGATGAGTCGGAGAGGTAAGCCTTGGGCTTACCGCCCTCTCCCTAACCCTCTCCCGCGGGAGAGGGGATAAGTTGCAGGGAGTTCGCAGGCCGGATGCTCAAATCCGACATTTCAGGAGCGGATTGTTAATTGTCAACCGTCGTCATTCCCGCGCAGGCGGGGAATCCATTGGAATGACGGCGGCGGTTAAGTTACGCACTCTGCCGCATCGGGCGGATAACGGGCAGGCCTTTGCTGTCGTATAAAAGTTCGATGTCCACTTTATACAGCCTGCCGATCATGTCCGCCTGCAACACGTCCTGCGGCGCGCCCTGCGCCTGTACTTTGCCTTCGCCGAGCAGAATCACGCCGTCTGAAAACTGCGCGGCGAGGCTCAAATCGTGCAACACCATCAGCGTAACCAGATTGTGTTCGTGCGTGTATTGCACCACGCGCTCCAAGAGGTTCAACTGGTGGTGCATATCCAGCGCGCTGACCGGTTCGTCCAGCATCAGGATTTCGGGGCGGCGCATCATGACTTGGGCAAACATCACAAGCTGCCGCTGTCCGCCGGAAAGCCGCATGACGTCGCGGTGCGCCAGATGGCCGATGCCCAGCTCCGCCATGATACTTGCGGCTTCGTGCAGCAGTTCGTCGCCGACGTGCATGTGCAGCGCGTCCATGCGGCCGAGCAACACGACTTCCAACGCGGTCAGCGAGGCTTCGGCGGCGGTGTCTTGCGGCATATAGCCTATGCGTTTGCGCCAGCTTTGCAGGTGGATTTTGCTCAACACTTCGTCGCCGTAGCGGATGGTACCTTTGTGCGCCACTTCGCCGAAAATCGTTTTCATCAGCGAGGATTTGCCCGTACCGTTCGGACCGAGCACGGAATAGACTTTGCCTTGTTCCAGCGTCAAATCGATACTGTCGGCGACCACATAATCGCCGCGCCGGATATGGACGTTTTCAAGTTTCAACATTTCAGACGACCTACCGTTTCGTTAACACAATCCAGAAGAAGAACGGCACGCCGACAAACGCGGTAACAATCCCCACCGGAAACAGCGCACCCGGGATAATCACCTTGGACAACACGCTGGCGACCGATAAAAACGCCGCCCCTGTCAGCATCGCGCCGGGCAGGAAAAAGCGTTGGTCCTCACCGAGCAGAATCCGCGCCACATGCGGCGCGACCAATCCGATAAAGCCGATTACGCCGACGAAACTGATTGCCGTCGCCGTCATCACCGCTACCAACACCAGCGTTTTCAGGCGCAAAAGTTGCAGATTGATGCCCAGCCCGACGGCGCGTTCTTCGCCCAAGCGCAGCGCAGTCAACTTCCACACATCGCGTGAAAGCAGCAGCACGCATACCGCCGTAACCGCCGCCGTAACGATGACCGTTTCCCAAGTTGCTTTGTTCAAACTGCCAAACAGCCAAAACAAAATCTGCTGTGAAATCTCAGGCGCGGCGATAAATTGAATCAGCGACAAAATCGACTGAAACAGAAACAACAGCGCAATCCCGACCAACACCAGCATCGCCGAATTGAAGCGGCGTGCCGAGGCAAACAGAAACAAGATGCCCGAAGCCAGCATGGTCATCACAAACGCGCCGATGGGAACGGCGACCGTTTCAGGCAGCCCGAAACCGCCGAACGCAATCACCACCGACGCGCCCAAACCCGCCGCCGCCGCCAAACCCAGCGTATAAGGGCTGGCCATCGGATTATTCAACAACGTCTGAATCTCCGCTCCGCCGACACCCAAAGCCGCACCGACCACCAGCGCCATCACCGCAATCGGCAGGCGCAGATCCATCACAATCAGGCGGTTCATTTCATCGACTTCGGGTTTGCCCAGCAAAACATTGACCACTTCGCCGACCGGCAGCGTGTCCGTCATCGCCGGGCCGGTGGCGATGTCGAATAAGAAGCTGACCGCCGCGATGATTAAAAACATCAAAACAATCAACCAACGCTTGCCTTCTAGCCTGCGCTGGTTCCTCACAATCTCGGCGACAACCGAATCATTCATTTTTCAAACCTTTGAAATTAAGGAACAAGGTTGGGCATTCATGCCTGACCATCTCTTTTGTTTGTGTTTTGAAGGGTGTTTTTTTGAAAATCGGGATAACGGCGTTCCAAACGGCTTTGCCCTCTCCCTAACCCTCTCCCACGGGGAGAGGGAATCGGATGACTGAAATTCAACTATTGTTGTGATTCCCTGCAATTTGTTCTCTTTCCCACGGAGAGAGGGTAAAGTCCGACCATTGTTGTGATTCTCTGCCATTTGTTCCCTCTCCCCGCGGGAGAGGGTTAGGGAGAGGGCAAAAATAGTCAAACCCACCTAACACTCCCCGCTCGCTACGACGGAAAGTCGTAGCGTGGGCTTCGCCCACGAAAACATGGAAACCCCCATACCGTTTGCCATCATTTCTGTAAACGCTACTGATCCCCTCTCCCCGTGGGAGAGGGCTAGGGAGA
>NZ_KV812067.1:122046-127340 GCF_001813335.1 Neisseria sp. HMSC055H02
CTCCCCGTGGGAGAGGGCTAGGGAGAGGGCCAAAACAGTCAGCACCACCTGACGCTCTCCGTTCGGCACGATAGGAAGTCGTATCGTGGGCTTTGCCCGCGAAAACAGGGAAAACCTCAGACCATTCACCATCATTTCCGCAAACGTTACCCGTGGGCAAAGCCCACGCTACGGTTTTGTACAAAATCCACGTTGCTTTCAGACGACCTTTCGCATAAAAAGGTCGTCTGAAATCCACAAGCCCGCCTTACTGACCTTTCGGATACAGGTAGAACGTACCGTTTGGTACAACAGGCAGGTTTTGGCGGTAGAAGTCGGTATAAGTCTTTTCAGGATTGAAGTCTTTGAACAACTGCGGATAAATCGCTTTGGCCATAAATTGAATCGATGCACCGTCGGAAAGCGTGCGCGAATTGGCGTGGTAGGCGGCGTAGAGGCGGTTGTTTTTAATCGCAGGCAGGTTCGCCCAGCCGGCGCGTTTGGCAAAACCGGCCAAGCGTTTTTCCGCTTCGGCTTTCGGAATGCCCCAGCCCATCACCATGGCGGTCGGGCTTTTCTTCAATTCGGTTTCGCGGCCGGTAATCACGATGACGTCGGGTTTGGCAGCGAGGACTTTTTCAGGATTGATCGGGCCGTAGAACTCGACCGAAGAAGCGGCGATATTGTTGCCGCCGACCAGCGTCGCCATCGAACCCCACATGCTCTTGCCGAAGGTTACGCTGTGTTCGGCAGGGCCTTTGTTGCCGAACTCGACATACACTTTAGGCTTGGGCAGGTTGGCTTTTTTCACGCGCGCTTGGATGGTGTCGGCGATGCGTTTGTAGTCCGCCGCCAGCTTGTCGGCCTTTTGCTGTTGGCCGGTCAGCGTGCCGATAAGCTTGGTCGATTGGATGTGTTTGGCGACCGTTTGCGCGTTGTAGTCCAACACCACAATCGGAATACCCGCCTTGTTGATGCGGTCAAGGTCTGAACCCAAAGCCTTATACTGCCAGTCCGCCAAAATCAGCAAATCGGGTTTCAATGCCAATACTTTTTCAACGGAGAACGTGCCAACTTCCACCTCGCCCACGTCGGCTAGCTGGTTCAACTTGGGCACGGCTTTGCTGAACGCCGCCCAGCTCGGTGGCGCCCAGTCAGCCCAAACCGCTTTGGAGAAGCCGACCACATTATTCAGCGCGTCCTTGCCGCCAATGGCCATGTAGTCTTGATAATAAAAGCCCAAAACCACACGCTTGGCAGGCAGGTCGACGGTTACTTTGCGGCCGTTGACATCGGTAATCTGAACCGGTTTGGCATGGACGGCGGCAGTGCCGAATGCCAATGCGGCGGCGAGGGCAAGGGAGGAGAAGCGCGACAGTTTCATTAGAGTAAAATCCTTTTAATAAATAATGTTATATCTAATTTAGATATGAATAAGAATCTTTCTTATTTTTAATGCGAGCCTAATGGATTTAAAATAAACGGAAAAGTTCCGTTATTCAGGGAAGTTTTTATTACAAATGTGATGGTGTTTATTGTTCAGACGACGCCTGCCGTTTGCCCGATATAGTGGATTAACTTTAAATCAGGACAAGGCGACGAAGCCGCAGACAGTACAGATAGTACGGTACCGATTCACTTGGTGCTTCAGCACCTTAGAGAATCGTTCTCTTTGAGCTAAGGCGAGGCAACGCCGTACCGGTTTAAAGTTAATCCACTATAAAAGGTCGTCTGAAACATCAAGTAAAGACATCACCCCTTGTCAATACTGTCATTCATTTTTCGAAAGTCCGCCATGCTGACCATTACCACCTGCCTCACCTACCCCGAGCCGCCGTCCAACCTGCTGCCGTTGGCGGACGCGCTGACACGGGACGGCATACCCACCGCCTTCGCGCCTTGGCAAAACCGCCCGAAATCCGCCTTTATCCTGCCTTTGTGCGCATGGGATTATGTGGCGGAGCCTGAAGCGTTTGGGCAGTGGCTGACCGAAGCGGAAGCGTACGGGCAAAGGTTTATCAACCCCGTCGGGCTGATGCGTTGGAACATGGACAAACGTTATTTGTGCGATTTGGCAGAATGGGGGGCGGACGTAATTCCGAGCGTGCAGACGTCGTCTGAAAAAGAAAAATTGGAAGACATTTTAAAAAATCGGGGCTGGCAGGAAGCGGTCGTCAAACCCGTTATCGGGCAGAGCGGGCGCGGCGTGGCGAAAATCAGGGCGGGCGAAGTGTCATTGAAGGCAGGGGATTATCCGCAAGGCGTCATCGTCCAGCCTTATATCCGCGAAATCGAAACGGCGGGCGAAACCTCGCTGGTGTTTTTGGACGGGCAATTCAGCCATGCCGTACTGCGTATGCCGCCCCAAGGCGAATGGCGCGCCAATTCCGCCTACGGCGTCGCTGTCAGCCCCGCCGCGCCGCCGGAAAAAGCAGTCGAAACCGCACGGCAGATATTGGACATGCTGCCTGAAATACCGGCATACGCCCGCATAGACGGGACGCTGATTGGCGAAAGATTACTGCTCAACGAATTGGAACTGATCGAACCCGCCCTTTACCTGCATACCGCTGAAAATGCTGTTGCCGATATGGTGCAGGCGGTAAAGCGCGTTATCGCGGGTTGATGATAAAGAACCAATGCAAAAAAGGTCGTCTGAAAACAAAGGTAGCGGGTTTTCAGACGACCTTTGTTCAAAATCAGAAAACGAAATGAAGACCTCGCATTATAAACGCGCGATAAAGCCGGGCAGCTCGGACAAATCGTTCAAGATTGCTAAATGCGGCCGCGTTGCCAGTTGCGCGGCGGTATGCGCGCCGGTCGGTACGGCAACGGCAGGGGCTTTCGCATTTGCCGCCATATCCAAATCGTGGGTCGTATCGCCGACAATCAAAGTTTGCGAAGGCTCCAGCCCCAATTCGGAACATAAGGCAAAAACCATATCGGGCGCGGGTTTGGACGCATATTCGCTTGCGCAGGCGGTTGCCATCCAAAAATCTGCCGTCCCCGTCTGCATAATAGAACGGTCCAAACCCGTACGCCCTTTGCCTGTCGCTACGGCAAGCCAAAAGCCTTGTTGTTTTAACGTGTTCAAACAAGGTATGGCTTCGGGGAACAAGGTCATATTGTGATTGTTCGGATTCAGATAATGCGCGGCATAGGTTTCTGCCAATTCTTCGCGCAGGTGTTCGCCCGCATCAGGCGCAAGGCGGAAGATGATTTCGGGCAGGCTGTAACCGATTAAGGCACGGATGGCATCCGCATCGGGGGCTTTTAAACCGCAGTCGGCAAAACTTTGTTGGAACGTACGGATAATCGGGCGAGTCGTATCGGCAAGCGTTCCGTCCCAGTCGAAAATAATCAGTTCAGGCTTCATCAGAAATCCTTTCAGACGACGTTATCAATATGATTGTATAGCGGATTTTAAGACGGTTCAAAACGGCATTTCCTTTGAAGATTTGTTTGGCCGGCAGGAAAATACGGCAGTTTCGGGTAAAATACGGCGGTTTGCCAATCATCCGAAAGAAATCCATGTATTCCCTAGCCCGCAGTCTGCTGTTCAAACTCGATGCCGAAAAAGCCCACCATTTCACCCTCGACGCGCTCAACAAAGTATACAGACTCGGCCTGCTTCCGATTTTCGACAACCGCACCAAGCCCGTCAAACTCATGGGCATCACCCTGCCCAACCCCGTCGGACTGGCTGCCGGACTCGATAAAAACGGCGAATACATAGACGCATTGGGCGCACTCGGCTTCGGCTTCCTCGAAATCGGCACGGTAACGCCCAAACCGCAGCCCGGCAACCCGCAGCCGCGCCTCTTCCGCGTTCCCGAACACCAAGGCATCATCAACCGCATGGGCTTCAACAACCACGGCATCGACGCCATGATTCAAAACATCGAAAAAAGCCGTTATCAAGGCGTGTTGGGCATCAACATCGGCAAAAACGCCGTAACCCCCATCGAAAACGCCGCCGACGACTATTTAATCTGCCTCGAAAAAGCCTATGCACACGCAAGTTACATTACCATCAATATTTCCTCGCCCAACACCAAAAACCTCCGCGCACTGCAAGGCGGCGACGAACTGAGCGCGCTACTCGAAGCCCTGAAAAACAAACAGGCGCAGCTTGCCGCTGAGCACGGAAAATACGTCCCGCTCGCCGTCAAAATCGCCCCCGATTTGGATGAAGCGCAAATCGAAGACATCGCCCACGTTGTCAAATCCGTCGAAATGGACGGCATCATCGCCACCAACACCACCATCGACAAATCAAGCCTCGGCAGTCATCCGCTCGCAGGCGAGCAGGGCGGCCTAAGCGGTCTGCCCGTGCGCAAAAAAAGCAACCAAGTGCTGAAAATATTGGCGGAACACATCGACGGCAAGCTGCCGATTATCGGCGTCGGCGGCATTATGAACGGCAAGGACGCCGCCGAAAAAATCCGTCTCGGCGCAACCGCCGTCCAAGTGTACAGCGGCATGATTTATAAAGGTCCGGCATTGGTGAAGGAATGTCTGGCAGCATTGAAGTAAGCACGATTTTCAACATGTTAAGAAATTAAAAGATGTTAGCAAAAATTAGTTTAATATACATATATCTTGGAGGATATGGTGATTTTTGGAGATCCATATAAATTTGCTATTCAATTTGATTTTGTAGAAGATTGGTTTCTGGCATGGGGAGAAGATTTGAAAAATGATGGAGTATTTCATTATATAATTCAAGGTTATATATTGCCGACCGAATTGAAGTATCAATCAATCAGTATTCTGGATGCAATGAACTCATTGAAAGTGAAAATAGGCAGCCTGAATCAATTCAATGCTTCTACAATCTATAATCAAGATGCTCAATATATTTTGGAAAAATTAGAAAATATTTTGGAAAAGATCTTAAACGGAGATGAAACCTATGAGGAATATCAATTATATGACTCAACCTATTTAAATATAGAAGAAAATATTTTTGATAATCAAAATAGCTGGCTGGTATCAGCCGACCATTCGGAAAAAATCATATTTAGAGATTATAAAGGGGAGATTCAGGAGGTTATATTAGAAAAAGGATATTGTATAGATATAATGGAAAAAGTAATCACTTGGGCAAGATCTTATTTTCAAAATGAAAAATGGATTTAATTAGGGGCTGACGTAGATTAGCTGTAGAAACCAGTAGCGTTGTTTACAGTATTTCCAGGAGAGTATTGAAACATGAACATCCACAAAAACACCCGCCTTACCCCGCACTTAAAGCCGCAAGTCGTTTGACAGTCCAGAACATCGGCAAAAGGAGTTGTGCCGCTTTGTTAATT
>NZ_KV812067.1:127440-144159 GCF_001813335.1 Neisseria sp. HMSC055H02
GCACCGCAGTTTGAACGGCGATACGCCGTTTGAGGCCTTGCAGGCTTATTTCTCTTAACCTGTGGTGTAGACAGCGCGACGATTTTCTACATTTAAGGTTCTCAGACGACCTTTTGTATGAACATAGATGAATAAAAGAATAGATGTGGGCATCCAGATTGGCTCAACAACCGTTTTCAGTCGTTTCAAGGAATATTGTATCGGCTACTTATCAAGTTTTAAGGATAGATGGATATAAATAAAATAGGTAGATATATAAATAAAAAAGACCTTGTTTAAACAAGGTCTTTTTTATCTGGTGGAGGTAAGCGGGATCGAACCGCTGACCTCTTGCATGCCATGCAAGCGCTCTACCAACTGAGCTATACCCCCGAAATTTGGTGGCGAATCAGGGACTCGAACCCCGGACACAAGGATTATGATTCCTCTGCTCTAACCGACTGAGCTAATTCGCCGTTTCGTGAAGTCGCTATTATATGTTGTTTTGAGTTTTTGGCAAGTTTTATTTTGTACTTTGTGTTTTGTTTTTGTTTTTTAATGGAATAAAACATAGATGAGGTCGTCTGAAACTGTGTTTCAGACGACCTGTGTATTTGGAGGGATGGTTTGAGGTGGGGGATTTCAAAGTTTGTGGCAGATGTCGCCGAAGCGGAAACCTGTCCAGTCTATGTCGATGTTTTTGCCAAAGGCGATGACTTTGAAGAGTTCGCCCATTTCGTGCTGGTCGGTCAGTTTTTGTACGGCAGTGCTGACACGGAGGTAGTCTGCAGTGCCTGGAGGTGCGGTTTGTGCCAGCAGGTCGGTAATGCCTAGGTTGAATAGAAAATGGGACTGAGGCAGGTAGCCGATGAGACCCAGTCCGCCGTCAGTGCCTGCTTGGGCAATGTCGGTAAAGTTGACATGGGCGGTCAGGTCGGTCAGACCGATATGGAAAAACGGATCGTGAACGGTGTGGTGGCGGTAGTGGGCGATGAGCGTGCCTTCGTCGCGTTGCGGGTGGTAATACTGAGCGGCGTCAAAGCCGTAGTCGATAAATATCATGCCGCCGCGTGTGATTTTCTGCGCGAGGGTGAGAATAAAGGCGTATTGGGCGGGGTGTAGCTCGCTGGTGTAGGGGTGTTTGGTTTCGGGAAAATAGGTGGCGGCTAACTGGAGGAGGTCGGGTTGTTTCAATGGTCGCGGGCTTTGTTCAAGCTGTCCGTCTGGGGTGATGGAGACGCCGATGTGTTGAAAGGTGTTTTGAGTGCGGCGGATGATTTCAACAGGCATGGCATCGAGGACTTCGTTGCCAATGATGATGCCGTCGAAGGATTCGGGCAGTTCGGTCAGGTGTATGACTTTTTGTGTCAGTTGCGGAGTGGTCTGTTCGGCGATGAATTGGCGTTGGCGTTCGGCAAGCTCGGGGGAGAGCTCGATGATGTAGTAATGCTTGAGGTCGTCTGAAAGGCTCTTTAATAAGGTGGTGGCGAGATGACCTGTACCTGCACCGAATTCGTAGATGTTGCCGGCGGTTTGCGGGAGAAGTTCGGCAAGTTGTCGGACTAGGGTTTGTCCGAACAATGGGGTGAGGGTGGGGGCGGTAATGAAATCACCGTCTGTACCGATTTTATGGCTGCCTCCGGTGTAGTAACCGTATTCGGGTGTGTAGAGTGCAAGCTCCATGAATCGTGAGAAAGGAACCCAGTTATTTTGGGCTTTTATTTCCTGTGTGATGATTTCAAATAGTTTGGAACTTGAGGCTTGCGCGGTAGGGGAGGGGAGGGGGAGGTGTGCCTTCATAACCGTTAGATAATGTAAAATTTGTGAATTTATTTGTCTATTATAACGTGAACGGGAAAGGGGCGTTTTTTCATTTTTTTATACCATATATTGTGTTTAAATGTAATTTTTAATACTACATATTGTGTTTTTAAAAACCAAATCAGGTAAAATGGGTGGTTTGGCTTGTGTACTTGTTTGGTTAAAATACTGTTTTTTAATGATTTTGTTGTTGCATATGTACTGGAATTTTAGAGTAAGGCGATTTGACCGAGGCGTTAAAATTTTTTATAGTGTGGGCTAGTGGGGCGATGTGGGTAAAAGTGTCTGCATTGCCCAAAAAATTCCGATTTAAACCGATAGGACGAAATTGTGTTTGGCGGCGCTCACGAATTGAGTATTGACAGCAAAGGGCGGTTGGCAATTCCTGCCAAGTTCCGCGATATTTTGCTGCGCCATTATACGCCGTCGATTGTGGTTACTTTGGATTCCCGTCAAAAATTGCTGATGTATCCGGAGGCTGAATGGGCAAAGGTTGCCGAGCAGCTTTTGTACCTGAAAACGGCAGGAAATCCGATGTTGCAGCGTTATCAAAATCTTCTGCTGCACAATGCGGATACGCTGGAATGGGACAGCGCCGGCCGCGTACTGATTCCTGCCAATCTGCGCAAACGGGTGGATTTTGAAAAAGACGTTACCTTGGTCGGTCGCGCCAACCGTTTGGAATTGTGGGGCCGTGAGCAATGGGAAGCTGAAATGACTCAGGCTTTGGATGATGATCCTGAAGAGTTGGCATTCCAATTAAGTCAGACGGATTTGCAATTGTGAGTAATGCTGAATATCAACATATCACCGTTTTGTTAAATGAGGCGGTTGATGCTCTGGCGGTTCGTGAAGACGGTATTTATGTGGATGGGACGTTTGGCAGGGGAGGGCACTCCCGATTGATTTTGTCCCGTCTGGGCAGTCAAGGTCGTCTGATTGTGTTTGATAAAGACCCGCAAGCGATTGAGGCGGCGCAAAAGCTGGCCGAGCAGGATGGGCGCGTTACGGTCGTTCATGACGGGTTTTCCAGTTTTCAGACGACCCTGGATAAGCTGGATATTGAAGAAATAGATGGTGCGTTGTTTGATTTGGGGATTTCGTCCCCGCAGATAGATGACGGCGCACGGGGTTTCAGTTTCCGTTTTGATGCCCCTTTGGATATGCGCATGGATCCGACGCGGGGGATGTCCGCTGCAGAATGGATTGCAACAGCATCAGAACAGGATTTGCACGAGGTTATCAAGAATTATGGTGAAGAGCGGTTTAGTCGCCAGATTGCGCGCGCCATTGTTGCGCAACGGACAGAAAGTCCGATCGATACAACCCGCAAGCTGGCGCAGCTCGTGGCACAAAACGTCCGTACTCGTGAGCGGGGGCAAGACCCTGCGACGCGCACCTTCCAGGCAGTTCGCATCTTTATTAACCGCGAGCTCGAAGAGGTAGAGGCGGTTCTGCCGCAAGTGATAGGTCGTCTGAAACAAGGCGGGCGTTTGGCGGTTATTGCGTTCCATTCGCTTGAAGACCGCATCGTGAAACAGTTTGTCAAAAAGTATTCGCAACATCCTCCTTTGCCGCGTTGGGCGGCAGTAAAAGAAGCGGATTTGCCTCTGCCGCCGTTAAAGGCGGTGGGAAAGGCGATAAAGCCGGGTGTTGAGGAAACCGCCTCCAATCCGCGGGCGCGCAGCGCAGTTTTACGCGTGGCAGAGCGGACGGGCGGTGAGATTGCAGAATAAGCATTATGTGGGGCAGGTGTCCTCGGAACAAACAGATTGAGGTCGTCTGAAAATAATGAATAAATTAAATATCCTTTTGTTGGTCTTGGTATCGGTATCTGCTTTTGCGGTGGTCACTGTGCAAGACCAATCGCGTTTGCACTTCATCGCTTTGGATAAAGCGCAAAAGCAGGAAATCAAGCTTGATCAGGACTATGCACGCTTGAAATTGGATCAGGCGCGGCTGGCGAACCACAAGCTGATTAAGGTGGCGGCTGAGAAGCAACGCCTCAAACCGCCCGGCGCGGATAATACCGTGATGGTGGAAAGAAAAAAATAATACTAATAATGATAAGCCTGAAAAATCTTGGATTTGGAGGGTTTTGCGGAACGTAGTTCGGCAAATACATAACATGAGAATTTTAAGATGTTGATTAAGAACGAATATAAGCCTCGGATGCTGCCTAAGGCCGAAAAGGTAAAAAAACCTGTTACCAGCGACGGGCGTATCCGTATTGTTTTGGGGTGTATGGCTCTTGCTTTCACTGCACTGCTCGGGCGCGGTATTTATCTGCAAACCACGCAGCATGAATTTTTGAAAAATCAGGGCGATCAGCGTTTTGTCCGTACCCTGACTTTACCTGCGTCGCGCGGCATGATTACGGACCGTAACGGCGCGACTTTGGCGTTGAGCGCACCGACTGAATCCTTGTATGCCATGCCTTCCGGTATGGAAGAAATGCCGACTGCCGAACAGATGGCTAAGTTGGCGGCTATTGTTGATCTGCCTGTTGAGGCGTTGCAGGAAAAATTGGCGAAAAAAGATAAAGATTTTATTTATCTGAAGCGCCAACTCAGCCAAGAAAAAGCGGAAGAAATTAAAGCTTTGGGCATTAAAGGCTTGGCATTCCAAAAAGAACTGAAACGCCATTATCCGATGGGCAACCTGTTCGCGCACGTTATCGGCTTCACCAATATCGACGGCAAAGGACAGGAAGGCTTGGAATTGTCGCGTGAAGACAGTCTGCATGGTGCGGACGGTGCGAAAGTGGTTTTGCGCGACAATAAAGGCAATATCGTCGATAGTTTGGACTCTCCGCGCAACAGCGATCCGAAAAACGGGCAGGACATGGTTTTGTCTTTGGATCAACGTATTCAAACACTTGCCTATGATGAGTTGAATAAGGCAGTGGCTTATCACAAAGCCAAAGCAGGTACGGTTGTGGTATTGGATGCGCAAACCGGCGAAATCTTGGCTTTGGTTAACAGCCCTGCCTACGATCCGAATCAACCGGGCAGCGCCGATAGTGAACAGCGCCGCAATCGAGCCGTTACCGATATGATTGAGCCGGGTTCTGCCATGAAGCCGTTTACGATTGCCAAAGCATTGGATTCCGGCAAAGTCGGTGTGGCTGATCGTTTTAATACCATGCCTTATAAAATCGGTCCCGCTACCGTGCGCGATACCCATGTGTATCCTACTTTGGATGTGCGCGGCATTATGCAAAAATCTTCCAACGTCGGTACCAGCAAACTGTCTGCAAAATTCACGCCTAAAGAAATGTATGATTTTTATCATGATTTGGGTGTGGGCGTGCGGATGCACTCCGGTTTCCCAGGTGAGACGGCCGGTCTTTTGAGAAGCTGGCGCAGATGGCAGCCGATTGAACAGGCAACCATGTCTTTCGGTTACGGCTTGCAATTGAGCCTGCTGCAATTGGCGCGTGCTTATACCATGTTGACACATGACGGCGAATTGTTGCCGGTCAGCTTTGAGAAACAGGCGGTTGCGCCCAAAGGCAAACGCGTCATTAAAGCTTCGACCGCGCGTGAAGTGCGTGATTTGATGGTTTCTGTAACCGAGCCCGGCGGTACGGGTACGGCGGGTGCGGTAGATGGTTTCGACGTCGGCGCGAAAACCGGTACGGCGCGTAAGTTGGTCAACGGACGTTACGTTGATAACAAACACGTGGCAACTTTCATCGGTTTTGCTCCTGCTAAAAATCCCCGCGTGATTGTGGCGGTAACCATCGACGAACCGACTGCCAATGGTTACTACGGCGGTGTAGTGGCAGGTCCGGTCTTCAAACAAGTCATGGGCGGCAGCCTGAATATCTTGGGCGTTTCCCCGACCAAGCCTCTGACCAATGTTGCAGCCGTCAAAACACCGTCTTAATCCGAGTATCAACGAGATTATTTTATGTTCAGCAAGTTAACCCCTTTAGCTGAAACCAACATTCCGCCTCTGCTGTGTGCAAACGCAGCAGGGCGTTTGTTGCATTCAGACAGCCGTCAAATTAAACAAGGTGATATTTTCGTTGCCTGTCAGGGCGAATATACGGACGGCCGCAGTTATATCCCCGCTGCCATTGCCAACGGCGCGGCTTTTGTTTTTTGGGACGACGACGGCAAATTTGCGTGGAATCCCGAATGGAAAGTCCCCAATCAAGGCATCAAAGATTTGAAACACCGTGCCGGCATGTTGGCGGCGCAAGTTTACGGCAACGTTTCAGACGACCTCAAAGTCTGGGGCGTAACCGGTACCAACGGCAAAACCTCCATCACACAATGGCTGGCACAAGCCGCCGATTTATTGGGCGAAAAAACCGCCATCATCGGCACGGTCGGCAACGGCTTTTGGGGCGCATTGGAAGAAACCACGCACACCACCCCCGCCCCCGTCGATGTCCAAACCCTGCTCTACCGTTTCCGTCAGCAAGGCGCAACAGCCGCCGCGATGGAAGTCTCCAGCCACGGCCTTGACCAATCGCGCGTCAACGGCGTGCCATTCCGCAGCGCAATCTTCACCAACCTCACCCGAGACCACCTCGACTACCACGGCACGATGGAAGCCTACGGCGCCATCAAGTCACGCCTGTTTTACTGGCACGGCTTGAAACACGCCGTCATCAATGTAGATGATGAATACGGCGCAGAACTCGTAGGTCGTCTGAAAAAAGACTGCCCTGATTTGGCCGTTTACGGCTACGGCTTCAGCGAACACGCCGACATCCGCATTGTTCATTTCACCGCTTCTTCAGACGGCATGGAAGCCGTATTCCAAACCCCGTGGGGCGAAGGCCGCTGCCGCACCCGCCTGCTCGGACGGTTCAACGCGCAAAACCTCGCCGCCTGCATCGCCTTGCTTTGTGCCAACGGTTATCCGCTTGATAAAGTATTGGATGTGCTGACAAAAATCCGTCCCGCCTCAGGCCGCATGGACTGCATCATGAACAGCGGCAAGCCCTTGGTCGTCGTCGATTACGCCCACACGCCAGACGCATTGGAAAAAGCACTCTCCACCTTGCAGGAAATCAAACCACAGGGTGCGGCTTTGTGGTGCGTATTCGGCTGCGGCGGCAACCGCGACCGCGGCAAACGCCCGCTGATGGGCGCGGCAGCCGTACAGGGCGCGGATAAAGTCGTCGTAACCAGCGATAACCCGCGCTTGGAAAATCCGCAAGACATCATCAACGACATCCTGCCTGCCGTGCCCGCGCCCGAATGTGTCGAAGCCGACCGCGCCGCCGCCATCCGTTACGCAGTCGACCGCGCCGCCGCAAACGACATTATCCTGATTGCCGGCAAAGGACACGAAAATTATCAGGACATGCAGGGTGTGAAGCATCATTTTTCTGATTTCGAAGTTGCAGAGAAAGCGTTGGCAGAACGAATATAAAATAGACAATACAAAGTTTTCAGACGACCCGAAGACCATCAAGGTCGTCTGAAAACGTTTATCCCCCACAATAAAAGCAACACAACCCACGCATTACGGCACGTCAGCCATTAAACCCATCACTGTTGTTTCAGACGACCCCGATTTGGAATTTCAAAGGTCGTCTGAAAAACGAGGAGACCGATTTGATGCTGAAAATGCCGACAAAAACCCTTTTAATCAGTGCAGCCATGATTTTATTTGCAGGCTGTACCACCAAACAACTGCCACGCCCGAACGCTGAAATTGCCGAACTGAGGGCGAAAGAACCGCCGGCGGCGCAAAGCCTGCCCAATCCTGTTAAAGGCAAGCGTTTTGACGACACTTGGGGCGCGGCGCGCAGCCAAGGGCGCAGACATGAAGGTGTGGATATTTTCGCTAAGAAAAACACGCCGATACGCAGTACGACGCCCGGTATCGTAACCAAAATCGGGCGCAACCGATTGGGTGGCAAAGTCATCGGCATCCAAGGGCCGGGCGCATGGCACTACTATGCCCACCTCAACAAATTCGCCCGCGTCCGCCTGTATGAACGCGTGAAAGAAGGACAGGTCATCGGCTATGTCGGCAAAACCGGCAACGCTAAAACCACGCCCGCCCATTTGCATTACGGCGTGTATCTGCCAAGCGGTGCGATTAATCCGTATCCGCTGATTAATCAGGAAAGATAAAATTTTCAAACGCCGTCTGAAATAAATTTTGAAACAAATAAACAAATAATGAGGGAACATTATGGGTATTTTTCGCTGCAATAAATGCGGCTGCATGAATGAGCATGACTACGAATCCGGAATGAGTGAAATTGCCTGTCCAAAATGCACGGCTCCGGTTAAGGTTTACGACACTTTATTTTTTGTCAGTAAATTGTTGGAACGATATTTTTCGGTGAACAGGGAATTGCAGGCTTTGAAGCAACAGGAAGACGGTGGAGAGGAAAATGTACAGCAAGATACTGGTTCGGAAAACCAAAATTATAATCCGCTGGCAGGCGTCAATTTATCGGAAACTGACATTTTAGCTACTGAAAAACAGCACGAACCGTTACGGCGATGGTTTGCCCGAGCTAATATTGTGCCGATGTTTAACTTACAGGCGGTAAATATGAGCGGTTTTTTTGATGAGGCTGCCGCTAAATTGGGCAGCAATTATCAGATTACTAAAAATATGTTGGGTCAGATTAGTTGGGCGTATGGCCACAACCATACAAGCATTAGTTTGGATGTCGGCAAAATGTCGCAAAAAGACGGGCAGACAATGAATAATCTATGCCGACAATTTTATAGCCATACTCTGTTTTCTAAGTATTTTTATCAGAAACAGGAAAAAATTGTCCGCTTGAATCTGCAACGTGCCACTGCCATCAAGCACTTTTTTTGTGGTGGTTGGCTTGAATGGTTTGCGTTGTGCAAAATGCTTGAAGAAGCAAAACAAAAAGGCAAGGATTATGCTTTTTCTTGCGCTAGAAATATAAAAATCGAATTCGACAATGAAGATAAACATGAGTTGGATGTCGTATTTTTACCGATGGGTAAAGAGCCGATTGTGGTGGAATGTAAATCAGGGGAATTCAGACGAGACATTGAAAAATATGTACGCTTGAAAAAACGATTGAATTTGCCGGATGACCGTTTTGTGATATTGGCTGCCGATTTAGAGGAAAGCCAGGCAGTAGCATTAGGCAGTATGTACGGTTTAACTTTTGTTACACCTAAATCTATGATGAAACATTTACGGATGGTTATGTGAGGCCGTCTGAAAAAAACAAACGAAAGAAACCATGAAACCACTAGACCTAAATTTCATCTGCCAAACCCTCAACCTTCCGATGCCGTCTGAAAACAAACCCGTTTCGCGCATCGTAACCGACAGCCGCGACATTCGCGCGGGCGATGTGTTTTTTGCTTTGGCAGGCGAGCGGTTTGACGCGCATGATTTTGTTGAAGACGTATTGGCTGCGGGTGCGGCGGCGGTTGTGGTTTCGCGCGAAGATTGCGCTGCAATGGATGGCGCGTTGAAAGTCGATGACACGCTTGCGGCATTGCAAACGCTGGCGAAGGCTTGGCGCGATAATGTGAACCCGTTTGTATTCGGCATTACCGGCTCGGGCGGTAAGACGACGGTGAAGGAAATGCTGGCTGCGGTATTGCGCCGCCGTTTCGGCGATGATGCCGTTTTGGCGACGGCGGGTAACTTCAACAACCACATCGGATTGCCGCTGACTTTGTTGAAATTAAACGAAAAACACCGCTATGCCGTCATCGAAATGGGCATGAACCATTTCGGCGAACTGGCGGTTTTGACGCAAATCGCCAAACCCGATGCCGCCTTGGTCAACAACGCCTTACGCGCCCATGTCGGCTGCGGTTTTGACGGCACGCTCGATATTGCCAAGGCGAAAAGCGAGATTTATCAAGGTTTGGGCGAAAACGGATTGGCTTTGATTCCGTGCGAAGACGAACATGCCGCGGTGTTTCAGACGAGCTCCCAAGATCATCAGCAGCGGACTTTCGGCATCGATAGCGGCGATGTCCATGTAGAAAATATCGTGCTGAAACCTTTGTCGTGCGAATTTGATTTGGTGTGCGGCAACGAGCGCGCCGCCGTGGTGCTGCCTGTTCCCGGTCGCCACAATGTTCATAACGCTGCTGCTGCTGCCGCGCTGGCTTTGGCTGCGGGTTTGAGTTTGGACGATGTGGCGGAAGGTTTGAAAGGCTTCAGCAACATCAAAGGTCGTCTGAACATCAAAGCCGGCATCAAAGGCGCGACCTTGATTGACGATACGTACAACGCGAACCCCGACAGCATGAAAGCCGCGATTGACGTGTTGGCGCGTATGCCTGCGCCGCGTATTTTCGTGATGGGCGATATGGGCGAACTGGGCGAAGACGAAGCCGCCGCCATGCACGCCGAAGTCGGCGCGTACGCCCGCGACCAAGGTATAGAAGCGGCTTATTTTGTCGGCGACAACAGCGTCGAAGCGGCGGAAACGTTTGGTGCGGACGGTTTGTGGTTTGCTGCCAAAGACCCTCTGATTCAAGTGTTGAGCCACGATTTGCCCGAACGCGCCACCGTATTGGTGAAAGGTTCGCGCTTTATGAAGATGGAAGAAGTGGTTGAGGCGTTGACGGATAAAGAGGTCGTCTGAAAATGGGGCAGAAAAGAAAACGACCTATACTGTTGCAGTTTATCGTTTTAATGATAATAGTGGCAGCAGTTTTATGGCCTGCGGCAGTGTGGCTTTACATCGAAAATGTAGGATTTGAGACAATAAGCGAAGCATACGAAATCACAAGTGGACGTTTACTTTGGTTTTGGTTAGGAAATTTTCATTTGCTTGTGCAAGTGATATTGATGCTGGTTAGTGCTGTTGGACTATGGAGAGGTAAGGATTGGGCGCGTAGGTTATGGCTGTATGGCTGTATACTGTATATCGTCTACAATATGGTCGGTTATTTGGTTTCCCCTAGGATCGGGTTTCCATTGTTGGATGTCATTATTCGTGCTGCAATTTGTTATAGCCTGTTTTGCTTACATCCCAAAGATTATTTTCAGACTCAAGAAAATAAAACTTGAAAAGGCCGTCAGAAATATGAAAAAGATTTTTCTATTAGCTGGTTTGCTGATTGCTACGTTTTATGCCGGAATGAAAGTACAGGCATTTATTTATGAAGATACCTGCTTGGATTTGGGCGGCGGAAAGAATCCTGGAAACTATCCGATTTGCGTGATTGAGAAAGACGCTAACGCCGCCGCTACTCAATAATGCTGCCATCTCTCTAAACAACGGATAACGGGTTTGTCAGAAACCTGCATAGAGAGTGAACTTCAGCAGGCACTGACTGTCATAACCTGCTTGATAATCTACAAAGGTCGTCTGAAACTTTTTCAGACGACCCCAAAACCAAACTTTAAAACGGGCGATAAGCCCAATGTAACAACAAAAACAAAAGGAAGCCCCATGTTTTTATGGCTTGCACATTTCAGTAACTGGTTGTCCGGTTTGAATGTCTTTCAATACACCACATTTCGCGCCGTCATGGCGGCATTGACCGCTTTGGCGTTTTCCCTGCTGCTCGGCCCATGGACCATCCGCAAACTGACGCAATTAAAAGTCGGGCAGGCAGTGCGCACCGACGGGCCGCAAACCCACCTCATCAAAAACGGTACGCCGACGATGGGCGGCTCGCTGATTCTGACCGCGATCACCGTGTCCACGATCTTGTGGGGCAACTGGGCAAACCCATATATTTGGATTCTTTTGGGCGTATTGCTCGCCACGGGCGCGCTCGGTTTTTACGACGACTGGCGCAAAGTCGTCTATAAAGACCCCAACGGCGTTTCTCCTAAATTCAAAATGGTGTGGCAGTCGAGCGTTGCCATCATTGCCGCGCTTGCCCTGTTTTACCTCGCTTCCAATAGCTCCAACAACATCCTGATCGTTCCCTTCTTCAAACAAGTCGCCTTGCCGCTGGGCGTGGTCGGCTTCGTCGTCCTGACCTATCTGACCATCGTCGGCACTTCCAACGCCGTCAACCTGACCGACGGCCTTGACGGACTTGCCGCCTTCCCCGTCGTCCTCGTTGCTGCCGGTCTCGCCATCTTCGCTTATGCCAGCGGACACTCGCAATTCGCCCAATACCTGCAATTGCCTTATGTCGCAGGCGCGAACGAAGTCGTGATTTTCTGTACCGCCATGTGCGGCGCGTGTCTTGGATTTTTGTGGTTCAACGCCTATCCTGCGCAAGTCTTCATGGGCGACGTCGGCGCGTTGGCTCTGGGTGCGGCACTCGGTACCGTTGCCGTCATCGTCCGCCAAGAGTTCGTTCTCGTCATTATGGGCGGTCTGTTCGTCGTCGAAGCCGTGTCCGTCATGCTTCAGGTCGGCTGGTATAAGAAAACCAAGAAACGCATCTTCCTGATGGCGCCTATCCACCACCACTACGAACAAAAAGGCTGGAAAGAAACCCAAGTCGTCGTCCGCTTCTGGATTATCACCATCGTCTTGGTGCTAATCGGATTGAGTACGCTGAAAATCCGTTAACTATTCGGATCAATATCGAAAAGGTCGTCTGAAACAGATTTCAGACGACCTTTTTCTTTGTTTGAAAGAGAAACAGAAATCACAGGATTTGCTTTGAAGACTTGCAAAAGTATCTGTTTGAAACGATACGGTGATTGCTGTTCGGCTCTTTAGATTTAATCGGCGCTACTCCGCCCAAATGACCGTTTCCGACGCATCGCGGCGCGGTTTCGGGTTAATGTCGCGCACACGGTAGCCGAAGGTTGCGGCGACGGACAAGCCGTAATTTTCAGGATCGAGCAATCCGGCTTCGGCAAGGATTTTTTCCACTTCGGCATACTCCATGCCTTCGATGGCGCAGGAATCGATGCCGAGCATCGCTGCGCCGGTAAGCATATTGCCCAGCGCGATGTAGGTTTGCTTGCTTGCCCAGTCAAACAAGGCGCGTTCGTCGTCGGCGATGGGCATATCGTGGGTTTGGAAACGGCGGTAGCGTTCTAATGCCCCTGCCCGCTCTTCGGCGCTCAAACCGCGTCTGTCCATCAGTTCTTCAAAAGCGGGGCTGTCGTAGCGGGCGTGTTTTCGTGCCAACAGGAAAACGACATGACTGGCATCCGAAATGGAAGCCTGCATCCCCCAAGCGAAGGGTTTGATTTTTTCACGCAATGCCTCGTTCTGCACAACTACAAACTGCCACGGCTCACAGCCGACGGAGCTGGGCGAGAGCCGCCCGAAATCAAGGATGGCGGCAAAATCTTCGGCACTGATTTTGCGTGCAGGGTCGTAATAGCGGACGGAAACGCGCCGTTTGAAAATTTCGAGGGCTTGTTCGCGGGTCAGTATCATGATGATTCCTTTGATTGAGTATGGAAGGGGCTTCCTTTCGGACAATCAGAATGGTCAAACGTTCGCAACGTTTGCAACACCAGCGGCAGCGAAACCGTTTGACGGTTATGTGCAGAAAGGTAGGCGGCATTAATCAGTTCCAGCGATTTTAAGCCTTCGCGCCCGTCGACAACAGGCTCGGCTTTGCCGCGCAACACATCGACAACATTCCGATAATACAGCGGATGCCCGAAACCGTACACCGACGTGGTTTCATAATTGGCGGTTTTGACCTGTTCGTCGTAATCGCGCTCGTCGGCAAAATTCCATTCCTGAATTTCATTCACCGCCATGCCGCCGATGCGTACCGTGCCGGTTTCGCCCAAAATGGTAATCGAGCCTTCGAGGTTTTTCGGATAGGTACACATGGTTACCGCCATCGAACCGAGCGTGCCGTCGCGCCAACGGAGGTTCATCACGCCTGTGTCTTCGGCTTCAATTTTGCGGTGGGTCGCAATCATCGCCTGCACTTCCGCCACCGGACCGATGAGCCATTCCATCAAATCGACGTAGTGGCTGGCTTGATTCATGAACGCGCCGCCGTCCATCTTCCAAGTGCCGCGCCAACCGCCCCCTTGGTCGTAATACGACTGCGGGCGCGTCCAAAAAACATTCAAATGCGCCATATAGATTTTGCCGAAGCGTTGTTCTGCGACCGCGCGTTTGAGCAGTTTCAGCGTGGCATTTAGGCGGTTTTGTTTCACGACAAACAAACGTTTGCCCGCTTTGTCGGCAGCTTGAACCATAAGTTCGCCGTCAGTAAAGCAGGTAGCCATCGGTTTTTCGGTGACAATGTGAAAACCCGCTTCCAATGCCTCAACTGCCTGTTCGGGGTGCAAACCGGACGGTGTAGTAATGATGATTACGTCGGCATCGGTTTCTGCCAGCATGTCGGTATAGCAGGCATAGCCTTTCGCACCGGTGCGCTTGACCGCCGCTTCAAGCGCGGCAGGATCGATGTCGCACACGGCAACGAGTTCGCAATCTTCTTGCAATACCTCAAACGAACCGAAATGGTTGTTGGAAATACGGCCGCAGCCGACCAAGGCGAATTTGATTTTGCGGTTTTGAATGGTTTCAGACATTTTCAGACAATGTTCGCATATGTAAAGGGAGATGAAGTATAGTGAAGTTTTTGTGAAGAAGTATAGGTGGGAAAGTGTAAAAAAGGTCGTCTGAAAACTTTTCAGACGACCTTTTTCTACTTTCTGAACTCTTCCCTGACGATATCCAGCCAAGCCCTGAGCGCGGGGGTGGGACGCTGGTGTTTTTTCCACGCCATGGTCAGTTGCCAGCGGATTTCGGGTTCGGTCAGCGGGACGGCGGCAAATGTGTCAGGATTGATTTTTCGGGCGTAGTATTCGGGCAAAAGGGCGATGCCCATATGGTGCGCCACCATGTCGGCGAGCAGGTCCCATTGTCCGGTGCGGCAGACGACGTTGGGGGTGAAGCCTTGGCTGCGGCAGGCGGTTTGGATGGTTTCGTTGAGGGAAAACCCTGAGCCAAACAGGATAAACGGTTCGTGTTGCAGGCTTTTGAGGCTGAGGACGGCATGGCGGGCTTGGGCGCGCGGCATGAGGACGACGAGCGGGTAGTCGCAGAGGGTAATGCTGTCGAAGTCTTCGTGGACGGGGGCGAGCAGTTGTCCGGCGTCAAGTTCGTTGTTGCGCAAGGATTGCTCGATGGCGAGCGAACCTTGTTCGAGGAAGGTCAGTTCGATGCCGGGCCATTGGCGGCGGAAGCGGAACAGGGCGTTGCTGAGCAGGTCGCTGCCGAGCAGTGCCAAACCCAGCCGCAGCGTGCCGCTTTTGATGTGGCGTAGCCGTCGATGCGGGCGAGCAGCAAGTCGCGTTCGTGCAGGAGGTTCAGCGCGTGGCGGTACACTTCTTCGCCGATGGGTGTGGTGGCGACTTGGCGTTTTTTGCGGCCGTTTTCTTTAACCAACAGCGGCACGCCCAGTTCTTCTTCCAATGCCTGTATGGTTTTGCTGACGGTGGGCTGGGTCAGGTTGAGCGCGGATGCAGCGGCGGAGAAACTTTGCAGGCGCACGAGTTCGGCGAAACAGTGCAGGCTTTTGAAGTCCATTATTCCTCTTGGGCATGATTTTAGTGCAGATAATTCATATTATGCGTAAACCGCGTCCTTATAATCAAGCCTTCGTTTTGAATTACAGATTGATGAACCTTATGGATACGCTGATGCGATTTTTTCAGACGACCTTGCAGCTTGCCGTGGTCGGCTTGGTTTGGCTGGTGTCGGATTTGATGGTGCGCTTTGCCCATCTGCCTGTTTCTTCGGGCGTATTGGGGCTGTTTTTAATGCTTGCGCTGCTGGGTTTGGGCGTGATTAAAACCGGCATGGTCGAGCGCGGCGCGAAATGGGTGTTGGGCGAGTTGGTGTTTTTCTTTATCCCGATTATGGTATCCGTATTGCAATACCGTGATTTGCTTCTTTCCGAAGGTTGGCGGCTGGTGCTGACGATTGCGGTCGGCACTGCGCTGGTGATGATCAGCACGGCGTTGACGCTGAATTTCTGCTACCGCTGGAAACGCCGCCTGTATAAAAAACTGCATGCCTGATAGGGAACAAAAATGGATTACGCCGCACTCGCCTGCTTCGCTTGGACTTGTTTCGCCTATTTTGTGGCGAAAAAAATCTACTGCAAAAAACCGCTGATGATTTTCTCGCCCGTTGTTACCGTCTCGGTCAGCACCATCGTCCTGATGCTGCTTTTGGGCATTTCCTACGACACTTACCACAAATACACGCAAGGCATCGTTTTCCTGCTCACGCCGGTAACGGTCGCTTTCGCCATTCCGATTTATGAAAACCGCGAAGTCATCCGCCGCCAGCTTCCCATCCTGTCAATAGCGATTTTGGTTGGTATGTTTGTCGGCGTAGCCAGCGCGTTTTTGATGGGCAATATGTTCCACTTCGACAGCGAAGTGACCAACAGCCTGATGGCGCGCTCGATTTCCACGCCGTTTGCCGTCGTATTGGCGGGTGAAATCCACGGTTCGGCGTCGCTGGTATCGCTGTTTACCATCATCACCGGCTTCGTCGGCATGATATTCGGCGATTTGTTTTTAGCGTTCACCCGCATCCGCTTCCATGCCGCCAACGGTGTCGCACTGGGCAACGCCGCCCACGGCTTCGGCACTTCCCGCGCCGGACAACGCCACGAAACCGAAGGCGTGATGGCGAGCCTGACCATGATTTTGGCGGGGCTGTTTATGGTCATCATCGGGCCGAGCATGGTGCATTTGGTGGTTTGGCTGATGGGCTGAACGGCAGTTGTTTTACAAAGGTATTGGCAACGTCGTCTGAAAAGCCGTTAAGTAAATTCTGATGGCAGTATGGTGCCTTGCTGATATTTATTGCAAAATATAGCGAGGGCGCGTTGCCTGTGAAAAAATGATTTGGTTTGAGACCGATTCAGCAGAATCGAAAATACCCATATCGGCGTTGCACCCTGCTTATGCTTATGCGGGGCAGGCTGTGGCAAAAATGATGGAATTGGGGCTTTTCTTTGAATTGACTGTGTTGATGATAAAAAGGTCGTCTGAAAATTTTCAGACGAC
>NZ_KV812067.1:144259-174100 GCF_001813335.1 Neisseria sp. HMSC055H02
CGTCTGAAAATTTTCAGACGACCTTTTTTGATGACAAACCTTACCTATCGTCAGGCTTTTGGTTTTTCTGACGTAGTTTTTTGGCGGTTTTTTTGCCTTCGGTAGGCGTGATGTAAGAATAGTAGTAGTCGTAAGTGCTGTTCGCCTCGCGTTTCATGCCATTGAGGATTACGCCTTTGATGGTGATTTTGTTTTGACGCAGGCGTTCCGCACTGATAGCCAGCTCTTTGGCAGTTGTATTGCCGTAGCGGCTGACCAGAAGGACTGTGCCTGCATGTTGTCCGACAACGACGGCATCGGTTACCGCCAAAACGGGCGGGGTGTCGATGATGACGTAATCGTAACGTTTTTGCGCGTTTGACAACAGTTCTTTGAAACGGTTGTCCATCAGCAGCTCGGACGGATTTTTAGGATAGCTGCCGGTGCTGATGAGGTGCAGGTTGGGAATGTTGGTTTGAGTAACAGCCTGTGCTGGGGAAACTTCACCAGAAAGAATATCGGACAGGCCGAATTCGGGTGTTACGTTCAGCAACTGATCCAGATAGCCTTTGCGCATATCAGTATCAATCAGCAAGATGCGTTTACCGGACTGTGCCATCACGGTGGCGAGGTTGGCGGAAATGAAGGATTTACCTGCTTCCGGAGCCGCACCGGTAATCATGAGGATATTATTGCGTGCGTCCAGCATGGAGAAGTAGATGTTGGTACGCAGGGCGCGGATGGCTTCGACGGCGATGTCGGTACTGTCCTCGTTTGCCAAAAGATAGTTGGAACGGCCTTTGAGCGATTTGAACTTGCGCTTGATAAGGTCGCGTTTTTGCTGGGTTTTTGAATGCGGGATAAGGGCTGAGACTTCGAGATCGAGGGCTTCGATTTCTTCAGACGACGTAATACCGCGGCGCATGCGGCCTTGCAGCAGGAACCACATGGAGGCAAGTGCGCCTGCGGCTAGCGCGCCCAATGCGGCGATAAGGGCTTTACGCGGGGCGATCGGTTTTTCCGGCGTGTAGGCATGGTCAACGACGCGGACGTTGCCTTGCGCACTGGCTTTCATGATGTTGAGTTCTTGTTGTTTCGCCAAGAGTTGGACGTAGGTCGCTTGGTTGGTTTCTACGTCGCGGGTCAGACGGATGACTTCCTGCTGGGTGTTGGGCAGGCCGGCAATTTGCTGGTTGATTTTGCTCTTGGCGCGTTCGAGTACCGCCAGTTTGTCCAAAACGGCTTTATAGGAAGGGTGTTCCGGGGTGTACAGTTCTGCCAAACCCGCTTCTTCGGTTTTGAGCAGGGTGATTTGGGTTTCGATGCTGGTCAGGCTTTCAAGCGCGCCTTTGGACTCAAGCGGAATATCGAGCGAACCCGAGCGTTCTCGATAGGCGTTAAGTTTGTTTTCTGCGTCTTGCAAGGTTTCTTTCAGACGAGGCAATTCTTCGCTGATGAACGCTAAGCCGCTGGACGCGACTTGAACGTCTCGTTCACGGTTTTGGGAGACGTAATTGTCGGCGATGCTGTTGAGAATAGTGCTGGTTTTTTTAGGATCGGTATCGGTATAAGACAGGTTGATGATAGGGCTGGTTTTACCTTTACTGATGACCGAGAGCTTGTTTTTTAGGTTTTCGATAGCGCTGAGTTTGGAGAATTTGGTCAGCTCGAAATCTTGCTCTGCCTCAGCAAGAATGCGGTCGACTTTTAGAACGGTTTCATTATTGACTTTAAGGGGCGCGCCGACGCGGCCTTCTTTAGTCGTACCGTCAGGGAGTGTCAGCAGGTAGGTTTTGCTGTCTTTGACAGTCAGTTTGAAGGGTTTGTTGATCCAGTCCTCAGAAACGGTGAACGCGCCGATTTTTAACATCGGGTCGTCGCTGCCGCTGAGGTTGTGCACCATATTCCCGAAAATCGGGAAGTAGGTGGCTTTGATTTCTTGATCAAGTTGCAGGTCTTCAACGGTTTTGCCCAATACCAAACGAGATTGAACGAGCTCCACTTCTGCTTCGGACGGTGCAGGTTCGTTGGAAAGCATGTTGTTGATTTCGGTTAGAATCTGGTTTTGTTTGGTTTCGATTTCCAACATGGCGTCGGCGCGATAAAGCGGGGTGGAGGCCAAACCGATTACGGCACCTGCCAATCCGCCTGCCAAGATTGCGGCGGCGATTTTGTTTTTGTTTTGCCACAGGCTTTGCATTTGTTGGCCGAAGTCGATTTCGTCGTTGCCGGCAGGGGTTGATGAGGGATATTGTTTGTACATCAGTGGACTTTCTTCTTAAAACGGGTTCTGTTGTGCGGAAGATGGAGATTACTGCTCTGCCTGTCCGCTCAGTTTATCCGCCCATGTATTGGCGGCTTGTTCGATTTGTAGGAAGACCGCTTCGAACATTTCACTGCTTTGTTTGAATGGGTCGGGTATATTTTTTTTCGGCAGCCATTGGGCAAGCAAAAAGGCTTTACTGCGCGCAGACGGCTGGATGTCGGCAACCATGTCGATATGTGCCGGCTCCATGACCAAAATCAGATCCGCTTCGTCGCACATCCTGGGTGTCAGTTGGCGGGCGGTATGTCCTGCAACGATAACGCCGTGTTTGAGGGCGGTTTTGATGGCTTGGAAGTCTGCATCTTTTCCAGCCAATGCGTTAATGCCGGCGGAGCTGATACGGCGGTTGGGCAATTTTTTCTGCAAAATGCGTTCTGCAGTCGGGGAGCGGCAGATGTTGCCCATACATACTACTAAAATATTTTGAAACATAAAGGAAGAGCGTTATTTTTCTTGTATAGGGTCAAATCATGATAAAACAGTTTGCGGCCGGATATTTTATCGGTCCGGATGGGGATTGCGTTCATACATTATCCAGAATTCAGACGACTCATACCCGAACCGCTGTTCCGTCTGACAACAGATGTTGCCGGACTGTCAGGTTATTTGAATGTGCTGTCGATAGAATTGACGTTGGTAACGAAACTGGTTATTTGCGACACTACGCGGTTCCAACGGGTAACCGGTGCGGCAGTCACATAGACGATGTCGTTGGGGCGCAGGTCGAAGTCGTTGCCCAATGCGTAAGCAGTCGCGTCTTTCAGGTTAAGTTGGTAAATGTGGATAGGTTTGGCTGCATCTTCAGGCGCGCGGCGGATGACGAATACGCCTGTTGCATCGGCTTGGGATTGGCTCATACCCCCTGCCTCACCCAATGCCTGTGTGAGATTTAGGCCATGATTGCCGATGGGCAGGGTTGCTTGGCGGCCGACTTCGCCCATGATGTACACTTTGCTGTTGCTGTTGTTCGGAATATACACGATGTCGCCGTTGCTTAAGAGGTGGTTTTGCGACATATCGCCGTACTGCATGATGTTTTGCAGGGAAATGGTGCGGTCAACACCGTTATGCGTCCATTTGATGTGTTGGGTGTCGGCATTTTGCGCCACGCCGCCTGCTTGGTTGACGGCATCGAGGATGGTCATGGGGACATTGGTAATCGGCAGTTGGCCGGCTTGGCCGACGGCGCCGGAAATGGAAATGCGTTGCGAGCGGAATTCGGTTACGTTGATAGAGACTTGGGGATTTTTAAGGTAACGTTTCAGACGACTTGTCAGGATATTTTGCAGCTCGTCTATGGTTTTGCCTTGCGCTTTGATTTTGCCGACCAGCGGGTAGGTGATGTAGCCGCTTTCGTCCACCCAGGCGCCTCGGCTGACTTGGTTGCTTTGCGGACTGCTTTGTTGGACGGGCGAATTGAGGTCGGTGTGCGCCCAGACCATGATGTTCAATACGTCGCCTTTGCCGATATGGTATCGGTAGGCGGCTCTGCTGTGTTCGAGGGCTGCGTTGGTTTGCGACAACACCGGCGGTTTGCGCATTTTTTCAACGAGACCGAAGGTAATCGGATAGATGGCAACGCGTTTGTCGAATTTAGTGTCTGCTACGGTTTCTCCGTTTTCGTAAACGACGGCTTTGTTGCGTGTGTTGATGGTGGAGCCGGGAATGACGGTAGTGCTGTTGCAGGCGGTCAGTGCCATCAGCGACAGGCTGATGAGGGCAAGCTGTTTTTTCATGTCGGTATCCTTGTCAGTCTTATCGGGGTCGTCTGAAAATTTTCAGACGTCCTTTTTGTGGAATGTTTTGCTTTGTCGGTCGGGTGTTTAATGTGTCTGCTGCCAAACCAAATCGCAAATATCGTCTTTGGGATTAAAGCCGGCGGGGGCTTCGAGCAGCAGGGCGCGCAGGGTTTGTTGGTCTGAATTTGAGCACGCTAAGTCCATACGCATAATTATGTCATTTAATTGCGCCCATGGCAGCATTACTTCGCTGGCGGTCATAATTCGGGGATGAGTGGTTTTTTGCACTTCGTCTCCGATGAGCAACTCTTCGTAAAGTTTTTCACCTGGACGCAGCCCTGTAATTTTAATTTCGATATCGCCGTCGGGATGTTGGGCATCTTTCAATTTCAGGCCGCTAAGCGTAATCATTTGTTTGGCTAAGTCAATGATTTTAACAGATTCGCCCATATCCAACACGAATACGTCGCCGCCTTTGCCCATCGCGCCCGCTTGAATGACGAGTTGGGCGGCTTCGGGGATGGTCATGAAGTAGCGGGTAATGTCTTGGTGGGTCAGGGTGATGGGGCCGCCTTCGGCGATTTGTTTTTCAAACACGGGGACGACGGAGCCGGAGGAGCCTAAAACGTTGCCAAAACGCACCATGCAGAAGCGGGTCTGTTGGCCGGGTTCGGCGGCGAGTGCCTGCAGGCAGAGTTCCGCCATGCGTTTGCTGGCGCCCATGGTGTTGGTCGGGCGTACGGCTTTGTCGGTGGAGATGAGCACGAAGGTGCTGACTCCGGATTCGACGGCGGCCTGCGCGCACAAGAGCGTGCCGAAGACGTTGTTGCGGATGCCTTCGACGGTGTTGAACTCGACCATGGGGACGTGTTTGTAGGCGGCGGCGTGATAGACGGTTTCAACGCCGTACGCGGTCATGACGCTGATCAGGCGTTCTTTGTTTTGCACGGAACCGAGCAGGGGGACGACTTCGATTTGACTGCCGGCGGCTGCCTGAGTTTCGCGCAATTCTTTGTCTATGCTGTACAGGGAGAACTCGGACAGTTCGAACAGCAGCAATTTGGACGGGCGGCATTTCAGGATTTGGCGGCAGAGTTCGGAGCCGATGGATCCGCCCGCACCTGTTACCATTACGGTTTTGCCGGTAATGTCCGCACCCATGAGTTCGGGGCGGGGGGCGACGGGGTCGCGGCCGAGCAAATCGACGACGGAGATTTTTTTCAGCGCGCTGACTTTGATTTTGCCGTCCACCAAGTCTTTCATGCCGGGGATGGTCAGCACTTCGCATTTGTATTTTTCGAGGCTTTGGATGATGCGGCGGCGTTCTTCCTGAGTGGAGCTGGGGATGGCGAGCAGGATTTTTTCCACACCGTAGCGGTCGATGAGCGATTGGATGTCTTCAGGACCATAGACGGTCAGGTCGTAGATGACGGTGCGGCGGATTTTGGGGTTGTCGTCCACAAAGGCGACGGCGGAATATTCGTTGACCTGTTTGATGGCTTCCAGCAGTTGGCGGCCGGATTGTCCTGCGCCGTAAATGATGACGGGCACCATTTGTTTTTTGTGGCGGTCGGTCAGGATGGCGCGCAGAATCATGCGCGAACTGGTGATACAGACGACCAGCAGCAGAAAATAAACAATAGGCAGGGCAAGGTGCAGCTTGCGCTCAAAAATCAGGGTAGTCAGGCAGAACAAGACGGCCGAAATCAGGCTGCCGAATGCGGCGGCGGTCAGGACGCGGGTACTGACGAAGCGGGTAACGGCGCGGTACAGCCCCAGTTTGACAAACAGCGCGATGGTCAAAAAGGCAGTCGAGCCGAAGGCAAGCCAGTTCGCCATGCTTGCCCATTCGTCGGAGTATTGAACTCGGAGGCTTTGCGCGAACCAAAAGGCGATAAAAACCATCAAAATATCATGGATGACGAAGAAGGTTTTTTTGACGTTGCGGGGCAGGGATAACAGGGTTTCCAAATTCATTTTGGTATATTCTGAGTAATGTTGTCGGACAGGGTTTCAGACGACCTCAGCCATACGAAGGTCGTCTGAAAAGACGTTTGTTGCTACGGAGCATTGGTTTTCCGTATGTGTCGGCTGCTTGCCGGTTCCCTTTTTTATAGTGGATTAACTTTAAACCAGTACGGCGTTGCCTCGCCCTTAGCTCAAAGAGAACGATTCTCTAAGGTGCTGAAGCACCAAGTGAATCGGTTCCGTACTATCTGTACTGTCTGCGGCTTCGTCGCCTTGTCCTGATTTAAATTTAATCCACTATAGATTCGGCTGAAGCGGTAAACCGCCGCCGTCCCGATGAGACGGGCGCGGCGGTTTGTACTTTATGCTGTGGCTTCTGCCAACACAGCTTCGATGTGTTCTTTGCAGAACGCGATTTCGTCGTCGGTCAGCGTCGGGTGCACCAAGAACATCAGGCTGGTGTCGCCCAGTTCGACGGCGTTTTTCAGCCGCTCTTTCGGACGCCACGGTGTGTTGTCGAAGGCTTTTTCCAAATAGACTTCGGAGCAGCTGCCTTGATAGCAGGGGACTTTGCGCGCGTTCAGTTCGTTCACGATGCGGTCGCGCGTCCAGCCGTCTTTGAGGTGTTCGGGTTTGACGAAGGCGTAGAACTTGTATTGTGCGTGTTCGATGTAGTCGGCGACTTCAATCAGGCGGATGCTGGTGAACTTGCCCAAACTTTCTGCCAGCTTGGCAGCGTGCGCTTGGCGGCGCGCCGTCCATTCGGGCATACGTTTGAGCTGGATGCGGCCGATGACTGCCTGCATTTCCATCATGCGCCAGTTGGTGCCGAAACTTTCGTGCAGCCAGCGGAAGCCGGGGGCGTGTTCGCGGTGGTACACGGCGTCATAGCTTTTGCCGTGGTCTTTGTACGACCACATTTTGCTCCACAGCTCTTTGTCGTTGGTGGTGACCATGCCGCCTTCGCCGCCGGTGGTCATGATTTTGTCTTGGCAGAACGACCATGCGCCGACGTGTCCGATGGAGCCGACGGATTTGCCTTTGTATTTCGCGCCGTGCGCTTGGGCGCAGTCTTCGATAACCCATAAATCATGTTCTTTTGCCAAGTCCATGATGCCGTCCATTTCGGCAGGCATACCGGCGAGGTGGACGACGATGATGGCTTTGGTATTCGGCGTCAGCACGGCTTTGATGGTTTCCGCGCTGATATTTTGGCTGTTTAAATCCACGTCGGCGAACACGGGGTTTGCGCCTGCGGTAACGATGCAGGAAGCGGAGGCGAGGAAGGTGCGCGAGGTAACGATGACGTCGTCGCCTGCACCGATGCCCATCGCTTTAAGCGCGACATCGAGTGCCAGCGTGCCGTTGGAAAGGGCGACGGCGTATTGCGTGCCGGCGAAGGTGGCGAATTCTTTTTCAAATTCACGGCATTCGGTGCCTGTCCAGTAATTGACTTTGTTGGACAGCAGGACTTTGGAAACGGCATCGGCTTCTTCTTGGGTGAAGCTCGGCCACGGGGAGAGGGATGTGTTAAGCATTGGCTTTTCCTGCGAAAAGGCTGGTGGAGTCTTTGGGGGCGACTTCTTCCAGCAGTTGGCGGTTGATCAAGGTGTATTTTTGACCGTCGATTTCGACGTATGCACCGTCGTAAGGCGGGAACCAGAACGCGCGGATTTTTTTCTCGACATCGTCGCCGTCATGGATTTGCTTCATCGTTTCCATTTCATCACGGCTGACGTAGCGGCCGCCGATGTTGGGCGTGGTCGGCAATTTGGCTTGCGCTTCGACGGCGCGGGCGATAATGCGTTGTGCGAACGGCTCCAATGCCTGCATGGTCTTGCGTTCGAGCGATTGGGCGGTTTCGACAGAAGAATCAATGGGGAAGCGGTCCACTTCGATGATTTCGCCGGTGTCGATGGAGGCATCGACGTAGTGGGCAGTGCTGCCCCATTCGGACAATTCGTCCATGATGGCAAGGTTGTAGCCGCCCGTGCCTTTGTATTCGGGCAACAGGGCCGGGTGGAAGTTGATCGTACCCAAGCGCGGGACGGTCAGGAATTCGTCGCGCAGTTTGCGCCAGTAGAGTACGGACAAGCCCAAGTCGTATTTCAGACGACCTTCTTTCATTGCTTCCAAGGCAGTGTCGAAAGTGTAGAGCGGCAAGCCCAATTCTTTGGCGGCGGCGGCCGTCGGCGAGCCTTGCAGGTGGCTGTCGGTCAGTACGCCGACGATTTCGATGCCGTTTTGTGAAGATAAGAGCCGGAGCAGGTTGGCGGAAAGCCGTTTACGTCCCATGAATAATATTTTTGTCATGAAATAGTCCTTTTGGCATTGTGAGTGTACGTTTGATTATGTAATGGCTAAATGCTTGAATCGATTAGGGAAGCTAAATCTTGAAGGGAGTCGATCCAAAAAGCGGGATGATATTCTGTACTAAAACTTTCAGGCGGGTGAATGTGGATATTACTCCCGGAGGGACGCAAGCCTATGGTAATCCAGCCCAAAGCGTTCGGCGCAATGAAGTCTTTGGAAAGGTTGTCGCCGATGTAGATGAAACAGTCTGCCTTGCCGGCATATTTGTCTTGTAAATAGCGGAAGCGTTTGCCGTCGGGCTTTTCCGAAGCGCAGGCTTCGGAGACGAGGATGTCGTCAAACAGGGAATACAGCCCCAAGGCTTCCAGTTTCAAGCGTTGGGTCAGGCTTCTGCCGTCGGTAATCAGCGCGCGTGCGGCGAAGGGCGCGGTCAGCTCGGACAGGAAATCATGCGGGGCATACGGCGTCAGCGTCGGGCGGTGCAGCCGGTATTGCCACAGAAGAACCTGTTTTTCCGATTCGTTGAAACCGCAGTGGCGGCACAATTTGTCCAGCCAGTCTTTGCCGTCGGGGTCGATACTGCGCCATAGGTCGTCTGAATCCCAATCGGGATACAGGGCGGCGACGGTATCGACGATCGCGCGGATACCGGAGAGTTTGTATTCGTATTCCGAGTACAGCGTATCGTCCAAGTCGAAGACAATGACGGCAGTTTCGGGATTAATCGTTTTCATGAACCAAGACCTTGGCATCGTAGCGCAGCATGATGAGGTTGTTTTCCCAGTCGTCTGAAAACGGGATTTCTTCGTTGCGGAAGTATTCGTGCATCAGCCAGCCTGGGTAATTGCCGCCTGCGGCATACGTCAGCGGGAAGCCGCCGCCGAAGCGGGGGTTGATTTCCACGCCGTAGAATTCGCCGGTTTCTTCGTTGCAGAAGAATTGCGCCGTAATGCAGCCGCGCGCGCCTTCCAATACCGCCATTTTTTCCAGCAGTGTTTGGTAGAGGCTGTTTTTGCGGGTAATGCCTTTGCTGACTTCGCCGGTACGCACTTCCAAGCGTTTTCGCGGGATGGCGCATTTCAGACGACCTTCATGGTCGTAATACATATCGACGGTAAATTCGGAAAATTCGTTTTCGATGTCGATAAGCTGGCAGAACATTAATTTGGGATCTGCCAATACTTCAGGTGTCAGATCGGCTGGTGTGTCAATCCGTTTGGCGCCGATGGCGCGGCTGCCGTCGTAAGGTTTGGCGAAGCAAGGGAAAACCAACTTCTCGCGGTCGTAAATTTCGGGCGAGCGTATGCCGTAGTGGGCAAATAGGTCGGCAGTTTTACGTTTATCGCGGCATCGCGCAATAAAGTCCGCATCGGAAACGATGATGTGGATACCTGCCGCTTCGAAGCGGCCGCGTTCGTTTGCCAGTTTTTGCAGTTCGGTGTCTATTGTGGGGATGATTAAACCGATGTTTTCTCGTACCGCCAGATCGAAGATGCTGTCGATATACGAATCCGAACTGATCAGCGGCACTTCGAACGAACCGTCCGAAACGTGGCAGGCGGAAGACATACGTGGTACCAAGTCCGTCGTCAAAATCTTGACATCGTCTGAAAACTTGGCGGCTTCGGTTTGAAAATCCTGTACCAATTCAACTCGTCTTCCTGCGGAAAGGATAAGTACGTTATTTTTTTTCATCTGTGTCATTCCCTGTGAAATACGGCATGGTGGCTTCTCCCTCAGCCGAAATGCCTTCTTTGATAAAGACTTTTTTGACCGTCAAAAACAGGATTTTCATATCCAGCCAAAAACTGTAATGGTCGATATACCAAATATCGTGTGCGAACTTTTCGTCCCACGAAAGCGCGTTGCGCCCGTTGACCTGCGCCCAACCGGTTACGCCGGGCCTCATTTCGTGGCGGCGGTTTTGAAATTCGTTGTAAAGCGGCAGGTAGCTCATCAACAGCGGTCTTGGGCCGACCAGGCTCATCTCTCCTTTTAGAACGTTCCAAAGCTCAGGAAGTTCATCCAAGCTTGTCGCGCGCAGCTTCTTGCCGAAAGGGGTCAGCCGCTCGCTGTCGGGCAGCGGGTTGCCGTCTTTATCGACCGCATTGCGCATGGAGCGGAATTTGATCATTTTGAACGGTTTGCCGTCTTTGCCCGGCCGCTCTTGGGTGAAGAATACCGGTTCGCCCAAGTTTTTGCGGATGAGGTATATCAAAATCAAAAATACGGGCGAGAGGAAAATCAGTCCTGAGGCGGAGGCGATGATGTCAAACAGGCGTTTGAAGAATTTACTCATGGGCTAATCTTTCAATCAGGTTGACGATTTTTTGATACGCCACGTCGCGCTTGAAACGGCGGACGATTTCGTCGGATTGAACGGGGTCGTTTTTGCGCGCCAGAATGTCTTTGGCGGCTTGGACGAAGCTGTCCACGTCGCCGGAACGGTAGTCCGCATGCGGCAGCAGGGTGAGGACTTCGGCGACTTCGTCGTTGACCTGGCTGTTTAAAATCGGTTTTTGCAATGCCATGTAGTCGGACAGTTTGTTGGTAATCGACTGCATGGCGTAGGAATGGATGGCGTTGACCGAGATGTCGCAGCCCTTGGCGACCGACATCATTTCGGCGTAGGGGATGTAGCCGTAAAACTTAATACCGTCGCAGGCGTATTGTTTGAGCCTGTCCAAATCGGGGCCGCCGCCCATGATGTGCAGCTCTACATTTTCGCCGTCGTCTAAAAGTTTCCGAACGCCTTTGCACACGGTTTCCACGTCATAGCTGTAACTGAGCGTACCCAAGTAGAAGAAACGGGTTTTGTCGTCGCCGAAGTCTTTTGCCGGCGCGGCATCGAGTTTCGGAAAATCCGCACCGATATAGACGACTTCGCCGGGTACGTTCGGATTGGCTTCTTTGGCGCGGTCGAGGTAGGTCTGCGACACTGCGACCAGCGCATCGGCGTAGCGGTAGGCACGGTTGGCGCGGGAGGAGAAGGGCAGCAGGTTGTGCGGGATTTTTTTCAAAAACGGTACGACCGAGGAGAAGGACTCAGGCCATACGTCCTGCACGTCGATAATCAGTTTGTAGCCCAAACGCGCTTTGTGTTCGCCCAAAAGCAGGTTGGTGGCAATCAGCGGGTAGGCGGAAAAGACGACGTCTTGCTCGCCCGGACGGCAGTTGTTCAGCCATTGCTCAAAATGTTTGACGAACACATGATGGCTTTTGACGCGGTCCAGCGAGACGTTTTTGCCGTAGCCGCTCTCTTCCAGCAGCATGACTTTCAGCCGACCTTGCGAAGCAAATTCGGCATCTTCAGGTCGTCTGAAAGATTTGTCATAGTGTTTGAAATTGCTGGTAATCAGCAGCACGTCATGAGACTGCGACAACAGCTCGGCAAGATACCAGAAGCGGTTGAAATGTGGCTCGGACGGCAGCGAACAGTAGGGGGCGACGATGGTGATGTTCATATTTTCAGACGACCTCACATATCGTAAGCGGCCATTGTGGTGCGATAGATTTCATCATCGGAACACAAGGTCTCAACGTGTTTATGCAGGGCTTTGCCCATCTTTTCGCGTAACTCGGGCTGCTTGATGAGTTGATCGACGGCTTCGATAAAGGCTTCGTCTTCGCCGAAGGGGAAACAGTATCCGGTTTCGCCGGTAATGACCATTTCGGAAATGCCGCCCATGTTGTAGGTCACGACGGGCGTGTCGTAGAGGCCGGCTTCAAGGATGTTGTTGCCGACGCCTGCGCCGTGGTCGCCGATACAGTGCGGCGTGTTTACCAAAATATCCACGTCTTTGAAATAGCCGGTCAAATCGCGCACTCCGCCGAGGAAGGTAACTTTGTCGTCTATGCCCAGTCGTTTTGCTTGCGCTTTCAGATTGTCCATTTCTTCGCCTATGCCCGCTACGTTCAGGCGTACGGGCATATCGCGGTCGACCATTTTCTTAAAGATGTCCAACATCACATGCACGGCGCGGACGGTGTCCAAGCGCGACAGCGTACCGAGCATGACGTAGTCTTTGGCGGTTTTTTCAGGAACGTAATCGGCTTTGTGCAGGGCGTTGTAGGTGTAAGTGATGCGGTTGGCGGGGAAGCCGTGGCGGATGAGTTTTTCCTGTTCGTGTCTGCAGTTGCCGATGATGTATACGCCCAGTTTGTCGAAAAGTTTGGCGATTTTCGGATAAGTTTCGGCATCCAAACCGCGCGCATGGTAGAACACTTTGGTTTTCGGCGAAGAGATTTTCGCCGCGATGGCACAGGCGGGAACGATGCGCGCCATTTGGCAGTGGACGATGTCGGGTTTTTCCTGTTTCAACATCTTCATGTAGGCGAACATGCCCTTGATGTAGCCCAAGATGCCGCCCTGATAAAAATCAATAGGACGCCATTGGATGCCCAAGGCTTGGGCTTCTTTGATGAGCGGGCCATCGGAAGAGGCAAGGACAACCTCGTGGCCGCGCTGCCTGAGCAACCGTCCTAAGCGGAAGGTCGCGTTTTCAGTGCCGCCGAGGCCGGACATGGAAGTAGTCAAAACAATTTTTTTCATATCGTGTTTTCTATCAAGGGGTGTATCGGTACGCGTTATACGCCGTATCGCGTTGCGGCAGGACGCTGTATAGGAAAATCAAAAAGCAGGGCAGCCAGATGAAGGGCATACGAAAAATGGTGGACGGGATAAAACCTGCCAAAAGGAACAATCCCATTGCTGCCAACCCAATGACGCGCTGCTTGCTTTTCATATTCCTGCCTGCGGCGACGCAGAAGAAATAGTATGCGGCATAGAACAAAAAAGCCGTCAGCGAAATCAGACCGAAACCGAGGTATAGCTCGATAAGGAAGCTGTGCGGGTTTTCAAACGCCAGGCTGTCGCTCAAGTGGCCGCCGAAATATTCTTGGAATTTTTTCGGACCATAGCCCAACAGCAGGAATGGCGGATGTTCCCAGAAATAGTTATAGATTTCCTGACGGTAGCCGACCGAATTGTCGCTTTCCAAATCAAACAGGAACAAATACAGGCGTGAGGAAATATTTTCCAAAAAGGCATTACCGTGCAGGGAGAGCAGGAAATCGGCAATGTACTGTTTCGGAATCATCGACAATCCTGCGCCTGTAACACCTATGGTCATCAGCGTAAACAGCCCGTTGTTACGGTAAATCAAGTTCAGGATAAACAAAATGATGTAACACAGGGTAGCGGTACGCGACGCGCTGGCAAAAATGACTACGCCCAAACATAAAAAAAGTATCAAGCCGAGCAAGTATTCTTTTTTACTGACATCAATATTGAAAAATACTAAAACGGCAGGCGCAAAACAGAGGGCGGTCGTGCCTAAGTTATTAGGGTTAAAGAAAAAACCCTTAATAATCCCCGCATCAATCGCCAACACTTCATCTGCTTGAACGAATTGGATGCCGGTCAAAATTTCCACAGCGGGCGGGATAATGATGAATGCGCAGAAAAACAATAGTAGGCGGCGGATAAACGCCGCCGGATTTTCATGCCGGCTCAATACCAGGTACAGCAGATAAAACAGGCTGGGTAGGGACAGGAAGAAAAACGTATCCATAATCCTGACCGAATCCAGCGTGGTAATAAACAGATGGATGCCGCCCCAACCGCACATGATGGCAAGCGCCGCCAGCATTTTGCCTGCTTTGCCGTTGAACCGTTTGGACTCTAACGCAAAAATCAGCAGGGCGGTAGGCAGCAGCAGAATGGTCAGGGGGTTATCGATACGCGGAATCCCGGCTTTGTACGACAGCATCGGCCCAAGCATATAGGCGGTTGAAATCGTGTATATCAGCGTAATGTATAAAGTTTGTGTTTTGAGTTTCACTTTGTTTCCTGAGGTGGGACGGTTTCGGAAATATTATTATATGCAGAAACAATTTGTCTGACCGCAGAATCCGACTGAATGCGTCGGTAATGTATTGGGCGGTATATCGGCCGAAAAGTTTCAGTTCCGATGTTTTTGTGTCTGTCTGAAAACTGCTGCTTCCTTTCCTTTGGATTATCTTTTCAGACGACTCTTGACAGCAGCTGCTGCCGAGATAAGGGACGACTTGCGACTCCATATCAGATAAGAAAGTCCTACCAGCCAAAGCAAGGCGAACAACGGATAGTTTTCCTTTGTGCCAAAATAGGTGTAGCTCACGCAAAGCAGTACGCTCAAAGCAGTATTGGTATAAATTTTCAGCCGCGGCAGAGGGCGCCATACCCTAGATGAAAATTCGGTTTTGATGACGCAGAACACCCAAAACGATATTGCGCTCGCTATGGCGGCACCACGCGCCCCCAAATGGGGAACCAGTAGCGACAGCAGACCGAAATTGATGGCAAAAGCGACAATGTTGACTGCTGTAATCAACCAAGTCCGTTTGACAACGTTCAATCCGATACCGCTGACTTCCGTAAGCGTATAGAACAGCGGATATAACATACATGAGAGCAGCAAAAACTGTACTGGAGTGTATTTGTCGGGCAATATCCAAGTAACGACGGGCGAGAAAATGCCGATAAAACAAATCATCGCACTGATTAATTCGGTCATCGAAAGGGTGATGCCGCCGATTTTATCCAAATGGGTTTTGTCTTCCACCCATTTGAACACCAAAGGCGCCCAAATGGTTGAGAATACGCTTTGAAAAATCAGGGCAACCGCGCCGAAGCTGACCGCCATCGAGTAAATGCCAAGCTCATCCAAACCCGCCCACTGTTTGAGCGCAAAACGATCGATTGAGGTCAATCCCCAATAAGCCAAATTCCCGAATGCCAAGGGCAAACCGTAGCGCAGGCTTGCATGATGGGTTTCAGACGACCAAGGAGCGCGCGCAGCAGCGCGCAGTTCATGTCTGGTTTGGTATGTCAAAACGGCGACAGTCAATACTTGCGCCACGGTGTAGGCAAGGACAAGACTGACGGTATCAGTTTCGACACCGCTGAAAACGAATAACAAAACCAACGCCAAAATCAGGAATTTCGGTGTAAGTTGGCTGAGGGAAAAGGCGACGGCTTTTTCCTGCATCCTCAGTATCAGGGAGAGAAACCGCGCAAACAGGCAGGTCAGCAGGAAAATTAAAAACAGCAAGCCCAAGGTTTTATCCGGTAAATCAAAAATCAAATCTGCCGGCCAAGCCGTATTCCATACAAGCACCGCCAAAATCACGACAGTCGTCAAAACGAACGGCGACAGGCTGATGGATTTAAACAGGGACGCTTTATCTTTAGCAGCGTAATATTCGCGGATATACGCCTGATCCAAACCCAGCCCCAAAATCAGGATGGTCAGACCGGAGATGGTTTGCAGTAAGACGATACGGCCGATGTCTTCCGCAGGGTAGTACCATGAAATCAGCGGAAGCGAGAGGATGCCGAAAGCCGCGCTGCCTATCGGGCCTAAGGCATAACCGAGTATTTTTCTTATATTCATAAATAGGTGGGGTTTGTTGCCGCCAAGATTTTCAGACGACCTGAAAACGCAGCCGCATCATGCGAATAAGGGCTTTCTTAGGTCGTCTGAAAACAAACGGACTAAGAAAGCCGACTGCCTGCCGAGAGCTGTCGGCAAGCAGTCCGCCTCAATCATCAAAGGTGTTACGCTTTCACGACTTTCGGGTTTTTCGCAGGGAACTTGCCGCGCGTATCGACAATCAGTTTGGCGTGTTCGGCAATCATGTCGTAGTCAAACTTGTCATGGTCGGTCGTCAGCACCACGCAGTCGTATTTCGCTATGGTTTCCGGCGTCAGCGGCTCGCTCTTCAGGTCGAAGTAGTGGTGGCCGGGGATGTACGGGAACTCAAGCACGTGCGGGTCGGAGTAGGAAATGTTTGCCCCCAATTTGTGCAGGCGGTCCATCACTTCCACAGACGGGCTTTCGCGCATGTCGTCCACATTTTTCTTGTAGGCGATACCCAAAACCAAGATTTTGCTGTCTTTGATGGAACGGTTGTGTTCGTTCAAAGCCAGTCCCACTTTGCCGATAACGTAGTCGGGCATGTGGGAGTTCACTTCGCCTGCCAACTCGATGAAGCGGGTGTTCACGCCGTATTCGCGCGCTTTCCAAGTCAGGTAGAACGGGTCGATGGGGATGCAGTGTCCGCCCAAGCCCGGACCGGGATAGTAGGCGACGAAGCCGAACGGTTTGGTTGCCGCGGCGGCGATGACTTCGTGAATATCGACATCCATTTTGTCGGCGACGATTTTCATCTCGTTCACCAAACCGATGTTCACGGCGCGGTGGATGTTTTCCAGAAGCTTGGTCAGCTCGGCGGCTTTGGTGGAGCTTACCGGTACGACTTTGTCGATGGCAGGCTGATACAGCGCGATACCGACTTCCAGACAAGCAGGGGTATGGCCGCCGATGACTTTCGGGATGGTGCGGGTTTCAAAATTCGGGTTACCCGGGTCTTCGCGTTCCGGAGAGTAAACCAAGAACACGTCTTTGCCGACTTTCAGACCGCCTTCTTCAACGCGCGGCAGCAATTCTTCTTCGGTCGTACCGGGGTAGGTAGTGGATTCCAAAGACAGCACTTGACCGGCGCGCAGGTAAGGTTTCACCGCGTCGGTGGTGTCGATAACGAAGCTCATGTCCGGCTCGCGGTATTTGTTCAACGGAGTCGGTACGCACAAAATCACGGCTTCCACTTCGCCGATGCGGGAGAAGTCGGTGGTGGCTTCAAACAGGCTGTTTGAAGCGGCGGCGATTTTCTCGGCAGGAATATGCTCGATGTAGGTTTCGCCTTTGTTGAGTTTGTCGACTTTGGTTTTGTCGATGTCGAAGCCCAAAACCTGATAACCGATGTCCACATAGCGGAGCATCAGAGGCAGGCCGACGTAGCCCAAGCCGACGATACCGATTTTGGCGGTTTTATCTGCAAATTTCTGAATGGTGGTATTTTTCATGATAGGTCTCATGTGATGGAAAACAAACCGACGCGACCATGTCGGACTCGCGCCGTGCCTGCCTGTGGAGGCATTCAGGGAAAGAGGAGGAGCTGTTCGCAGGTTTAGAGTAAAAGGGGAAAAAAAAGTTTTACGCCTTATATATATAAAATACGGCGCGAACAAAAAATGCAGTATTATAATATATGCATATATTATAAAACAATGATGACGGAAAGAAAGAAATCTTGTTGTTTTTAATGTATATTATTTCGTTAGTTACAAAAATTTGCATTGTAAATACAAATGATTTGCCGATTGTAAATTCCAAAATATTTTCGTAAATTAACCAAGGTTAATATTTTTGTAAAACCGGACGTAAAATTATAAAGGTCGTCTGAAAACCTTAAAAATTGGGTTTTCTGACGACCTTTGCACATTTTGCCGTATCGCTTCAAGGCATTTTAAAACATAGAATGCCCGCCCACTGTTTTTTCCGGTACGGATTGAATCACGTCCCAATGTTCGACGATTTTACCGTTGCGGTCGAAGCGGAAAATATCGACGACCGCTTCGCCCCGGTCTTGGGCGGAGGTTTGGCTGAAGACGTGCATGAACACCAAATCGCCTTCCGCCGCGATACGTTTCACTTCGGCGCGCGAGCCGGGATTTTCTTTCAAAAACGGGGCGAAGGCGTCAATAAAGGCTTGTCCGCCGTCGGCAACGGTCGGATTGTGTTGGATGTAGGTTTTGCCGACATATTTGCTGACGGCTTCTTGCAGTTTGTGTTGGTTGAATGCGAGGTCGTAGAAGGCAAGGGCGTTGGCTTTGATGCGTGCCTCTTGGGTTTGCGCGGCTTTGGTATGTACGGGTTTGGCTTGGGAAGCGGCGTATGCGGCGGTCGATGAGAGAGCTGCTGCGGTCAGTAAGACGGCGATGATTTTTTTTATTTTTCGATTTCCTTTTGGTTTGGGGGAGGGAAAGGTCGTCTGAAAACTTGATTTTTAAGGTTTTCAGACGACCTTTGCTCTAGACGGCGGTTAAGCGGCGGCAACGGTAAAGCGTTCAAACAATTGCGTTTTGTTTTCCGCGTCGTCGGCGATGGCGACCGCCAGATCCGCTACGCTGATGCCTGCCGGAATTTCACCGTCCATCAGCAAATCGTCTTTGCCCAAGCGGTATTTGCCGGTTTTGTCTTCGCCGAACCCGCCGTCCGCGCCCAGTCGTGCCGGAGGGGAAACGAAAGACCAGTTCACATCGCGGCGCGGCAGGAGTGCGGTCAAGAGATGGCGTGCGGCATTGGCGCCGTCGTAAATGGCTTTGGGGAAGTCGGGCGTATCGACAACTTGCAAATCAGGCGCGACATACAGGCTGCCCGCGCCGCCGACGATTAAGAGATACGGCACTTGCGCCGCTTTTGCCGCTTCGACGATGCTGTTTGCGCCGCGTGTAAAATCCGCGCCGATATTGGGATTGGTCCAGCCGGGATTGAACGCGCTGACCACGGCGTCAAAGCCTGCCAGCTTGTCGGCGAAATCTGCCGCGTTCACGTCTGCGGAGACGGCGGCAACATTTTGCGCTTGGAACACTTTATCCGTATTGCGCGCGAAAGCGGTCACTTCATGCCCGCGACCTGCCAATTCTTGAACCACTGCGTTGCCGACATAACCTGTTGCACCGATGACTGCGATTTTCATGTTTGACTCCTTGTTAGGATATGATTGATTAGATGAACGCATTGTAAGGTCGTCTGAAACGCTTGATAATCCCCGTTTTGCTGTTATGATTGTGAAGTTAAACTAAACAATCAAAATAGAAGGCCGTCTGAAAGCGTTTGGACTTCGTTAAAACCAAACTTTCAGACGGCCTCATCATAGAAGAATGCAAGACATCAAACCCCTGCTCGTTTTCGCCGCCGTCCTCGAACACGGCAGTATGAACGCCGCTGCTGCCGCTCTGGGCATGACCCCGTCTGCCGTCAGCCAGCACATCAACCGCCTCGAAACCCTGCACGGCATCAAGCTGTTAAACCGCAGCACGCGCAGCCTTTCGCCGACCGATGCCGGCCGCGCTTTGGGCGAATACTGCCGCCGCCTCGCCGCCACCCTTACCGATACGCGTACCGTTATCGACAATCTGAAAACCGAACCCGTCGGCGAATTGCGTATCTCCCTAACATCCAGCGTTATCAGTTCCCGCGCTTTTCAGACGGCGTTTGCAAGATTGCAAACCGAGTTTCCCAAAATCCGCCCCGTCCTCAATTTCAGCGATACCTTGGACGACCTGCAACACAATCAGACCGACATCGCCATACGCGGCGGCGACCGCGCTTTGGATGATCCCAACCTTGTCGCGCGCCATCTCGTTACTTGGCCGTACACCATTTGCGCCGCGCCCGATTATCTCGACCGCCATCCGCCCATCACCCATCCCTCGCAGCTTCACGCCCACCGCTGGCTGCACTTCCTGCCCGTGCGCACGACCTTGCAACACGGCGGCGAAAGCTATTTCCTCGACATCGCCGACAGCATTGCCTGCACGCATCTTGCCGCCGTGCGCAGCCTGACCGAAAGCGGTTTCGGTTTGTCTTTGCAAGTGGGCGGCGAAGTTCGGGAAAAAATCGCCCAAGGTCGTCTGAAAACCGTTTTGCCCGAATGGACGCTGCCGCCGGTCAGCCTCTATTTGGTGACGCCTTATCGCGTCCAGTCCGCCAAAACCGAAGCCGCCGTCCGTATCTTCACGGAAAGTTTCGCCAAGGAAGCAGACGCATGAACGCGGAAAATTGGTGCGTTTACCTGATTCTGTGTGAAAACGGCGCGCTTTACTGCGGCATCAGCAACCGCCCGCAAGAGCGGTTCGCTGCCCACCTCGCCGGCAAAGGCGCGAAATATACGCGGCTGAACAAACCGACGGCGATGCGTATCGTTTCAGACGACCTCTCCAAAAGCGAGGCGCTGAAACGGGAAATCGCCATTAAAAAACTGACGGTAGGGAAGAAGCGGGAATTGTGGGACGAGGCGGCGGGAAATGCTTTCCCTGCCCAATAACGTGGATATTTCCAGCAGTTGTGTGATAAAAGGTCGTCTGAAAAACAGAATTCAGACGACCTTGATTTTCTGTAAGCCGTCGAATTTAACATTCCTGAAAGATAAGTTGAAATTCCCTAACCGGCAGCATAGTATAATGTCCGCTTACCGAAAACCTCAGGCCGCCATGAAACCGATACCCTATATCCTTGCGGCTGCGCTCTGCCTCAGCAGCTCAGCCGTATCCGCAAATCCTGTTACCTATATCTGCAAAACCGCAAACGGCATTGTCTTTACCAACCAGAAAACCGGTGCCGAATGTACCGTGTCCCATGTTGACGGCAGCGCGACCGTCAGCAGTGAAGAAGCCGACAGCGCCGTTCCCGAAACGGTCAACCTGAAAGAAGCCATCGGTCAGGCAGCCCCCGAAATCGACGACATTAAAATCCTTCCGCGTCCGGCAGTAAGCAGTGTAACCAACACCGCAGAAGCCGCCAATCCCCGCCTGGATGTGAGACTGCGCAACCAGCCGGATACCAAAGCCGCCAAAGCGCGTGCCACAGAGATGAACCGCAAAGCGAAAATCCTTCCTGCGCCCGTTGTATCCGCACCTGCGAAGCCCCAAATGTCGCGTAAGCAAATCCTTCAAAAAGAAGTCCGCAACGAACAGGCCGCACTCGCCCGCGCCCAATCCCAACTTGCCGCCGCCCGCCGTCAGGGGGATCAGGCAAAAATCAACCGCCTGACCCGTGATGTCAGCGACAGGCAGGCAAGCATCCGCGCCATGCAGAACGAAATGGGGCGTTGATTCTTTTTTATAGCTTTATTGCAATCCACCTTCAAAAGGTCGTCTGAAAAGTAGCGGAACCCGCTATGGATATTTCAGACGACCTTTTTGCGTTGTTTTCCCATGTTTGCTAGCGAGAGTTTGAAAGATCGGAATGTAGCGTGGGCTATGCCCACGAGTGCAGTTGGCGGGAGTCATGGCAGAGGAAAAGTTGTGTTTCCCTGACTTGGCAAGCTTCTGCTGCCAATTCTTTTCCTTGCGATAGAAGACGGTAAGCGCAAGATGAAGGATTAATTCTACAAATCAATACCGTTGCAAAGGCGTCTCAAATTTTCTTTCTGTATTTTCATTCAAATATAAATATCGTCTTAAACGACATATCCATAAATGCAATATGAGAGTTTGGCATGAGAATTGCAGGGTTTAGACATAGTTCCACTTTTAAAAGTAAAGATACGTTAAAAAATAAAAGAAACTTAAAGATTATCGGAGCTTATTTTGTATGAGCGGTGATTTGATGAAGTTTCTACACTATATCTACTGATATAGATATGTTCTAAAAATTGTACTTAAGTGACAATTAACGTCAACCTATTTGATTTTCAATAATATATAAACAAAATAAATGAATGCCTGTCTCATAAAATCCGCGTGTGCCTTGAAGAAGAAGATTTGGCGGCGGGACAGTGCGGGGAGTACGTCTTGTTTTGATTGTATATGCTTGAATTCAATCTGATATTTTTTAATAAATCCAACCAAGAGAGATTGTTATGAATAAGATTTTCAAGGTAGTATGGAACCGTACCATCGGCTCTTTCGTCGTTACTTCCGAATTGGCGAAGGGACGTGTCAAATCAAGCGGCGAAGGTGCTGAAGGGGATGTGCGCACCTCAGAGGAAGGTCGTCTGAAAACCTTGTTCAGGCTGACGGCGTTGAGCGCGGCATTATTGGGATTTTCCGAAGGGGCTTGGGCAGTGGTTGCGCCTGCCGGTCAAGTTGTCAATGGTTCGGGTGGGGAAACTGCGATCAACGGCGGTAATGCTAATGGTACAGGTGCAGTTGCGGTTGGTGCATATTCTCGTGCGGGAACAAGGGCTGCACCTCCTCTTGGGCTCAATACGGGTGCTATTGCAATCGGTGGTAGTGATCAAACTACGGCTACGTATGCTGATGGTAATAATGCGATTGCTATTGGTACGGGTGCAAATTCAAATGCAGCTAAGGCTACGTCTATTGGTTCGGATACGATAGCCTCGGATCAATTTACTACTGCTCTGGGTGGTCGCGCCGAGGCGAAGGCGCGCGGTGCGACAGCCATTGGCGGTTGGACACAGGCTACAGGCCAGTTTGCGGTTGCCATCGGGGGGAGTGACCGCTGGGGGCGTGGTATAAATACAGAATTGAATGACGGCAGTGGCGCGACTTTGGCTTCAGGGGCTCGCAGTACCGCTATTGGTCGACGTGCGATGGCTACGAGGGATGATACGCTTGCTTTCGGTACGAATGCGAAGGCTACGGGCGTAGATGCGGTTGCTTTTGGGACGAACGCGAATGCATCAATTCTTAAATCGATTGCTATCGGTAAAAATACACAGGCAACGGGAGAGGCCTCTATCGCTATTGGTAGTGATGATGTTAAATATGGAGAGATTAAAGCAACCTCCAGACAAGGTATTGCCATTGGTACGGGAGCTAAGGCGATAGGCGATACTCAAGCCGTTGCCATCGGTCCGGATGCCACTGCTTCGGGTCAGCAATCAACCTCCATTGGTAACAATACCCGCGCAAAAGGGGATTCGTCTGTTGCCATTGGTGGCGATGACTGGGATGAAGCAAAAAAAACTGTAAATGCACAGTACAAGGTATTGACTGGTTCTGATATGGCTGGGGGTTATGCGGGTACGGAAGCAGCTACCGCAGCGGTTGCGGTAGGTGTGAAGGCGCGTGCGACTGGTGCTCTATCAACGGCTTTTGGTCCAGGTTCGACAGCTAGTGGTTTGGGTGCATCAGCATTCGGTGTGGGTGCGTCCGCTACTCAGGATAAATCCGTTGCTATTGGTGCGGGCTCGACCACAACCATTAATGCGGAAAAGATAACTACTGCAACTGTAAATGGTATTACCTATGGTGGTTTCGCGGGTACCAACAACTTGACGCACGGTTCGCAGGTTTCTTTCGGTTCGGTAGGCTACGAACGCCAGCTTAAAAATGTTGCCCCAGGTGCGATTACCTCAACTTCCACCGACGCGATTAACGGCAGCCAACTTTACGCGCTTCATGTAGGTTCGGGCAATATCGCCAAAGCAGTTGCCGATGCATTGGGCGGCAACGCAGCTGTAGGCATTGATTCTACAAACAATCAAGGTACGGTAACGCTGCCGTCTTATGATGTGTTCAAAGGCAATGCGACACCGAATGCCACAGGCAACAGTGCGACCAAATTCAATACGGCAGCCGCAACCAACGTAGGCGGCGCGTTGACCAATCTCAATACTTACGTCAACCAAGGCTTTGCCGTCAAAGACAATGCGGGCGCGGCGAAGGGCATTGTTACGCCCGGAGAAAGCGTGCAATTTGCCGACGGCAATGCAACTACCGTTACCGTTGAGACTGAAGCAGATGGTAATACTAAAGTCAAATACGACGTTAAGGTGGACGACAAAACCATCAAGGTTGTTGACGGTAAGCTGACCGGTACGTCGCAAACCCATTTTTACAGCGTCAAAAACGAAGATCAAACTAAAGGTAACTACAACAACGACGGTGCGACAGGCGACAACGCGCTTGCCGCAGGTGTAGATGCTTCTGCGACTGCCAATGGTACAACTGCGGTAGGTCTGAAGGCTCAGGCATCGGCTGAATCTGCCATCGCAGTCGGTAGCGAAACCAAAGCAGCGGCGAAAAATGCGGTAGTAATCGGTAACAAGGCTTCCGTCGAAGCAGCCACAGGCTCTGTTGCCAATGTCAACGGTACGACCACGGGAGAAGGCTCGGTCGCCGTGGGTGCGGCAAGTAAAGCCAGCGGTACGAACGCGACCGCCGTCGGTCAGGCTGCAAATGCCTTCGGTCAGAATTCTTTTGCAGGCGGTCAAAATTCCAAAGCCTCGGGCAAATCCAGTGTAGCCATTGGCGACGGGGCAAATGCTACTGACGATTCTTCTTCTGCCGTCGGTCCGTATGCCCAAGCGACTAAATCGGGTGCATCGGCTTTTGGTTATTACGCTAATGCATTAGGCGAAAACTCTTTGGCGGCAGGTAGAAATGCGCAAGCTACAAATGCTAATGCAGTCGCTCTTGGCAATGAATCCAAAGCGACGGGGCAAAATACCATTGCATTTGGTAACAACGCTAATGCTTCGCAAAACCAAGCAATGGCTTTAGGTAGGAATACTGTCGCATCTGCCGGATATACCGTTGCATTGGGTGATGAAGCGAAAGCAACAGCGATTAAGGCAATCGCCTTTGGTTCTAGTGCCCAGGCGACAGGTGCCAATTCCGTCGCAACAGGTGTTCAGGCGAAAGCTCATGCGGATGATGCATTAGCTGTTGGCTCAAACGCCAATGCATCAGGGGAGTCGGCAATCGCTTTGGGCAAGCAAAGCAATGCATGGAAGGTAAATTCTCTGGCATTCGGCAATAGTGCGAATTCCAATGGTGAGCGTGCCATTGCAATTGGTTTGGAGAGTGTGAGCAACGGTCAGAATGCAGTTTCTGTCGGTCAGAAAGCTTATGCAGATGAACACGGCGTTGCCATCGGCAGTGAAAGCAATGCTGCACAGGCCGCAGCCATCGCTATCGGTAACAAAGCCCAAGCCATGAAATACAGCTCCATCGTTATCGGTGAAGAAGCGAAATCCAATAATTCACGCTCTGTCGTTATCGGCTATCACGCTTCTGCAACCAATCCGGCAATGTCCGCATCCAATCAAGATACCAATCAAACTGTTGCTATCGGTGCATATGCCAATGCATGGGGTGATCAATCTACTGCCATCGGTAACAATGTAGATGCAAAAGGCAATTCTTCTATCGCTATCGGTGCAGACGACTGGGATACCGTTGCAGTGAAAACTGTGGCCGGTACGGGTAAAACGGTTAAACAAGTTTATCAAGACTATACCGGTGATGTGATGGAAACCGGTGACGATACTTATACTCATACGACCTCAGGCGAAGCTGCAGTAGCCATTGGTACTAAATCACAGGCAGAAGGCGAATTGTCTACTGCGTTCGGTACGGGTACACGCGCTCAAGGCGTCGCCTCTGCCGCATTCGGTATGGGCGCGAAAGCCACCAAAGGTAACTCTGTAGCAATCGGTGCGGGCAGTACGACTACAACCGATGCAACCAGTGTCAACGAAGCTAAAGTCAATGATCTGAAATACTCAGGCTTTGCAGGCGGCAACAATGTTACCTCTGGCGACCAAGTATCCTTTGGTTCTAAAAACTACGAACGCCAATTGAAAAACGTTGCGCCGGGCGAAATCTCTAATACTTCTACCGATGCCATCAACGGCAGCCAGCTGTACGCGGTACAAAACGTTTTGGGCAATACTGCTAAAACTGTTAAAAATGTATTGGGCGGCAATGCTGCAGTCGGCGAAGATGGCGGCTTTACAATGAGCGACATCGGCGGTACAGGTCAAAATACCATCGATGCGGCTATTCGTAATCTGAATGCTAATGCGTACAAACCATTCAAGCTGACAACGGCGCAGACTAGTGGTACCAATGGTGTGGCGGAGAATCACACGCTGCAAAACATTACCAGCGGCTCAACCATTACACTGGAAGCGGGCAAAAACATCTCCCTGCGTCAAAACGGTGCAACCGTCAGCATCAATACCGTCGATAATCCTGAATTCACGGGCAAAGTTACCGCTAAGGGCGGATTGGATATGGGCGGCAACAAGATTACCAATGTTGCCAAAGGCGATACTGCCGGCGACGCGGTTAATCTGGGTCAGTTGCAAGAAGCAATGGCAAACCTGAGCGTCAGCACGCTGACGACTGTCAATAATGATGCGCCGTTCTCCTATATAGATAAAGACGGTAGATTGCTGAAGCGGGAGGTAACCGTAGATTCAGGTACGGGCGTGAAAACTGTATCGTTCAAACATATGGACGACAGCACTCCGTACACGGGTGACGTAACCATTGCCGCATTAAACCCGACCGATCCGCAAACCACTACTCCGACCACAGTCGGCAATGTGAAGGACGGTGCTAAAGCCAATGATGCGGTCAATGTTTCCCAATTGAACAAAATTGCTGAAGCCATCGGTACTAAAGTGAATCCGGACGGCACGATTACTGCGCCAACGTATAACGTCATTTCAGGCAATCCTTCAAGCTCCAGCGTAGCAGGTTACAACAAAGTGGGTGACGCGCTCACCGCTTTAAGCAATGCCGTACGCACGCCGTTGAATTTCGAAGGCGATACCGGTACGAAATTTGACCGTCAACTTGGCAGCACCGTGGCCGTTAAAGGCGGACAAACTGATAAGACTAAGCTATCCGATAATAATATTGGTGTAGTTTCAGACGACCAAAATCACACGTTGAACGTCAAATTGGCAAAAGAATTGACCGGCCTGACTTCCGCAGCCTTCAGCGGCGATGTAACCGCTGCTGGCACGACCGTTAACGGTTCCGGCGTAACCATCGGCTCCGGCAGCAACCCTGTGAGCCTGACTGCGGGCGGACTCTCCAACGGCGGCAACAAGGTTACCAACATTGCCGACGGCGTGGCAGATAATGACGCAGCAAGCTACAAACAAGTCAAAGCTGCGAAAACCGAGGTTCAAGCAGGTACGAATGTTGCCGAAGTGAAGAAAACCGACGGTGCGGACGGTCAGGCGATTTACACCGTCAATGCCAAAGGCACGGTTGTTTCCGCCTCAGGCGCAGACAACGGTCTGAAACTTACGTCGTCTGAAGATACAACCACCAATGTCACTACCTACAATCTGGATTTGTCTGACAAAACCAAAGCCTCTTTGACAAAAGCCGACAGCGCATTGCAAAACATCGGCGTACAAGTCAACGGTGCAGATGCCAAAACATTGACTAAAGACGATTCCACGCTGAACTTCGTTGACGGCACAGGTACGACCGCCGAAAACAAAGGAGGCACCGTCGCGTTCAATGTCAATAAATCTACGTTGACAGCAGGTACTGGCGGCGTAATCAGTGCGGATACAGCAGGCGATGCATTTGCTACCGCAACTGATGTTGCCAATGCCATCAATAAAGCCGTTGCCGACAGCGAGAAAATCAGCATCGTAGCGGCAGGCGATAATACCCATGTTGCTTCTCAAGTTACTGGTAATCAGACACTTTATACCGTTCATGCCGATAAAACGACTGTGAGCGTAAAAGCTGACGGTAAGTTGGCATTGAATCCGACTGAAACGACAAGCAGTAACCAAACCAAAACCACCAACTACGAACTTGACCTTTCAGACGACGCCAAAGCTGAGATTCAAAAAGGCGTGGAGGCGAAAACTGCTGTCGACAGCAAGGGTGTTGCATTTGCGGGTAACAACGGAACAACCGATGTCGCCAAACTGGGTGAAACCGTCAATCTCAAAGGCGACGACCAAAACGTCGTTACTGAAGCTGGAGCAGAAGGCATTAAAGTCAAATTGAAAGACGAAATCACTGTCCAAACCGTCAATGCCGATAAACTCAAAGCAGGTAATAGTGTTCTGACCACAGACGGACTGAACACACCGCAAGTCACCGCAGGCGATAGTGTGTTAAACGGTAATGGATTGAACATTGCCAATGGTGACAATCCTGTATCCCTGACCAAGTCCGGCTTGAACAATGGCGGCAACAAGATTGCCAAAGTAGCCAAAGGTACGGCAGACACCGACGCGGTAAATGTCGAGCAAATCAAACCGTTGGCTGAAGCATTGAACACGACCGTCGGTGCAGACGGTACGGTCGGACAGCCGAGCTTTACCGTCAAACAAGCCGACGGTACGGCAGGCACGCCTGTACGTACCGTTCAAGATGCTTTGAACAAAGTCAGCGACGAGTTGAATAAAGGCCTGACCATTGCCGCAGACAAAGGCAATGCGGACAAAGTCAATTTGGGCGAAACCGTTACCTACACGAGCAAAGATAAAAATATCGTAACGACTGTAGGTAGCAACGAAATCGACTTCAGCCTTGCCAATACCGTCACCGTCGGCAAAAACGCGGCAGGTGGCAATCCCGTTATTATCGACGGCACGAACGGCACGGTAAGCGGACTGACCAACAAAACGTTAGGCGGTACGGATTTCGCAGCCAAAGGCCAAGCCGCGACCGAAGAGCAGGTAAATGCTGCGCAAGACAATCTGGCAAATGTTTTGGGTACAGGTTCAACCAACCAAAACGGTACAGTAACGGTTACCAACATCGGCGACACAGGCAAGACTACCGTCAGCGATGCGATTAAATCCGTCAAAGAAACTGCTGAAAAAGGCTGGAACCTGCAAGCCAACGGCGATACTGCCGAAAAAGTAGCAGCAGGCGAAACGGTAACGTTCAAAGACGGCAAAAACATCAAAGTAACCCGCGACGGTAAAAATATCACCGTAGCGACTTCAGACGACGTCGAGTTTAATAAAGTAACCGTCGGCGACAGTGAGTTGAACGGCAGCGGATTGACCATCTCTAACGGCGCGGCAGGATCTTCCGTATCCCTGACTAAAAACGGTCTGAACAACGGCGGTAACAAAATCACCAAAGTTGCTGAAGGTGCGCTTACAGCTGACAGCACCGATGCTGTTAACGGCGCGCAACTGTACAAAGTCGATCAGAAAGCCGATACCAACGCCGCCAATATTGCCAAAGGCATCAATATCGGTGGTACGAGCAACAGCAAAAAATACGCGCTGGGCGACACAGTCAACATCAAAGGCGACAGCAACATTACCAGCGAAACTGTTGAAGGCGGCGTACAACTGAAACTTGCCGACACCGTCAAAATCGGTCAAGACACAGGCAAACCTGTCAGCATCGATGGTACGACGGGAACAGTGAGCGGTTTGAGCAATACTACGTTAGGCGGGACTGGCTTTGCGACTTCAAACAAAGCCGCAACCGAAGCCCAGCTGGATGCAACCCAAGTGAACCTGAAAAACATCTTGGGTGGTGATGCAGTCAACAACAACGGCAATATCGCCATGAGCAATATCGGCGGGACTAACCAAAATACGGTTCACGACGCGATTAAGTCTGTGAAAGAAACTGCTGAAAAAGGCTGGAAGCTGAAAGTCAACGAAGAAACTTCGGCACAGGCCGAAAAAATCAGTCCTGATGATGAAGTAGCCATCAAACAAGGTAAAAATATTACCGTGACCCGCGATGGTAAGAATATCACCGTAGCCACTTCAGACGACGTTGCTTTCAATAAAGTCACGGTCGGCGACAGCGTGTTGAACAGCAACGGACTGACTATTGCCAATGGCGCAGCAAATGCTCCTGTTTCCCTGACTAAAAACGGTCTGGACAATGGCGGCAACAAAGCCTCCAACATCGCCAAAGGCACTGCGGATACCGATGCAGTAAATGTCGAGCAACTTAAACCGATTGCAGCCGCATTGAACACAACAGTCAACCCGACAACGGGTGAAGTGGCTGCGCCCGCGTTCACCGTAACTAAAGCGGACGGCACGAAAAATACCGCTGTCGGTACGGTTCAAGAAGCCTTGGATAAGGTGGGCGAAGAGTTGAAGAAAGGTTTGGTCATTGCCGCTGATGAAGGGTCGTCTGAAAAAGTCAACTTGGGCGACACCGTTACTTACACCGGTACCGATGGC
>NZ_KV812067.1:174200-175145 GCF_001813335.1 Neisseria sp. HMSC055H02
TACCGTCAAACAAGCCGACGGTACGGCAGGAACTCCTGTACATACTGTTCAAGAAGCATTGGACAAAGTGGGCGACGAGTTGAACAAAGGTCTGAAGATTGCCGCTGACGAAGGGTCGACTGAAAAAGTCAACTTAGGTGACACCGTTACTTACACCGGTACCGATGGCAACATTAAGACCAAAACCCTGCCGGGAGGCAAAGTTGATTTCGGTTTGAACGACAAAGTTACGTTGGGCAAAGCCGGCGGCACTCCGATTGTACTTGACGGTACGAACGGCACGGTAAGTGGACTGACCAACAAAACCTTGGGCGGTGCGGACTTTGCCACCAAAGGCCAAGCCGCGACTGAAGAACAGTTGAATGCCAGCCAAGCAAACCTGAAAACCATCTTGGGCGGTGATGCAGAAAATACCAACGGCAATATCACCATGAGCAATATCGGTGGTACTAACCAAAATACGGTTCACGACGCAATCAAGTCTGTGAAAGAGACGGTGGAAAAAGGTTGGAAGCTGCAAGCGAACGATGATACTGAAGAGAAAGTTGCTGCCGGCGAAACGGTTAACTTCAAAGACGGCAAAAACATCAAAGTAACCCGCGACGGCAAAAACATCACCGTAGCTACTTCAGAAGATGTTGAATTCAATGCCGTCAATGCCACCAATGTGATTGCAGAAACCGTTATCGCAGGCAACAGCGTCTTGACTACCGAGGGTCTGAAAATTGGTGATGACAGTTCTCCGAACCAAGTGTCACTGACCACTGCCGGACTGAACAACGGCGGCAACAAGATTGCCAACGTAGCCAAAGGTACGGCAGATACTGATGCGGTTAACGTCAGTCAAATCAAACCGTTGGCAACAGCGTTGAATACGACTGTTGGTGCGGATGGTTCTATCGCAGCACCTAACTTTACCGTCAAACAAGCCGACGGTACGGCAGG
>NZ_KV812068.1:0-1634 GCF_001813335.1 Neisseria sp. HMSC055H02
TAAAAACGCCGTCCCGGCACCTAAAAAATAAACCCGAGTGCCCCTCTAGAACAGGAATATGCGTAGTAAATTGGGTAATGAAAAGGCCGTCCGAATGCAGACTGGAGTTGGACGGTCTTCGTGCCTATAAAAATTATTGAAACTGCCTGCTCCGTTCGCGGACAATGCTAACCGCGTCTCCGCCAAATATCGCGTTCACGTTCATTGCTGTGGATAGCGGTCAGGGGAGGTAGGGGTAGAGAGCTTTTGAGGGGGAAGAGAAGATCAAAAAGGCTAAGAAGAGACCAAAAGAGAATAGATACGATCTTGTAAATGTTTCGAGTTGCAAATCGGTTTTAGATGGACTTAGACCTTTGCAAAATTCCTACTAAGACATTTAGGGGATGTCTCATGAATACCTTCTTCCAAAAAACTGCACGGGCCATGATAGCAAACACATTGACTGCTTACCCACTATTGAAGTTGGATCAGGTAATTGATTGACACTCGATCGAGCATACCTGAATCGTCAAAGAACCGGTACCACCGTGACCTTCCCGCTATCTCCTGTTGTCCATGTTCAAAGCTGTCTTGCTCGGCCAGTGGGACAACCTTTCTGAACCCGAACACAGCCTCGTCACCCGTATCGATTTCAACCTGTTTTGTCGTTTTGATGAACTGAACATTTCAGATTACAGCACCTTATGCCGCTATCGCAACTGGCGAGTGCAAGGCAACACCTTTTCCGAATTGCTGGAACTTATTAAACGACAATTGACCGAAAAGGTCTAAAAGTAGAGAAACTATCCGCAGCACTACTATTGGCAGTAAACAGAACCAGACCGAAGAGGCGGATGAGGAAAAACATGTCAGTGGCCAAACCACACCAAGCAAGACCAAAAATGCCCGCCGAACAAAGAAAAACAGCCTTTACAAAATCGGTTAAAAAATATACTTACACTGATGCGCAAAATTATATCGAGAAACTGAACATCTTTCCCGCCAATAGCTATGATTGCAACAACTATCTGTTCCCTTTGGTCGAAGGTGCGGCCATCTATACCGACAAAGGCTACGCAGCAAGGTAAACCAGCAACATTTGGAAGATTATCAGGTGTCGACGGGCATTATGTGCAAAGATCACCGCAGCCGCCCGCTGACGTAAGCTCAAATGAAGCGTAAACGATGTTTGTCGAAAACCCGTTATGTGGTCGAAAAAAACTTCGGTACGCTAAACCGTAAATATCGATCTCGCTACGCTCTAGCAGCGCAGACTATTTCAGGCTGCTCAAAGTGAATGCGCAAAGCCATCTAAGAGCGGCATATTTGAATCTGTTGAAAGTGGATAACAGGCTAGGAATGTTTGTTGGAAATTAAAAGGTGGCTCGAATACCCGATTAACCAGTATTCGAGTATAAAAAAAGAAATTTGGCACAGAAAGAGCTTAAAATCCTTGTTTGGATTTCGGCTTTCGGGAGTAAGAATTTTGTAAAGTTCTCTGCTTGTCTTCATTACGTCAATTAGAAAGGTCGTCTGAAAACCTGATTCGGTTTTCAGACGACCTTTTTTTCAGACGACCTTGGATTCGGATTTCAAGTGCAACACCAGGGTACCGGTGGTTGGAACAGATTTAAGAATAAAACACTTGGCGTTTC
>NZ_KV812069.1:0-498 GCF_001813335.1 Neisseria sp. HMSC055H02
TCCAAAGGCACCAACGCCATCGCCATCGGTAAAGGCGCCAAAGCCAGTGCCGAGAACACCATCGCCATCGGTACCGGCAACATCGTCAGCGGCAAAAACTCCGGCGCCATCGGCGACCCGACCGTAGTAAGCGGCAACAGCGCTTACTCCATCGGTAACAACAACCACGTATCCGCCGACAACGCCTACGCATTGGGCAGCAACATCAAAGCCACGGTCAACGACTCCGTCTACCTCGGCGACCGCGCCCAAACCCAAGGCATCCGTACGGCTGATGCGGCCAAAGGCGAAGCCTATACCTACGGCGGTCTGAACGACAAAGCCGTGGCAGGCAAAGCAGGTTCGGCTGCCGCCGCGAACAAAGTCGCCGGCGTCGTTACTGTCGGCAACGGCACGGACGAGACCCGTCAGGTACAAGGTGTGGCGGCAGGTGTGGTATCGGCGGATTCTACCGATGCGGTCAACGGCAGCCAGTTGTATTACACCAACCAGGCGATT
>NZ_KV812070.1:0-7093 GCF_001813335.1 Neisseria sp. HMSC055H02
GGTTAGACCTTCAAAGTTGAGTATTGTACTGTTTTGTTTTTAATTGACTATATCAAGGCAGATGGGGAAGCATTCCCGATTTGTGTTTACTTATTCCAATGGACGAAAAGTTCAAAGCATCAGCTTGAGGATTTGGAAAAACGCCTTGGAAAAGGCAGGAATTTCTGATTTCCGCTGGCACGATCTTCGGCACACGTGGGCAAGCTGGCTGGTTCAGTCTGGCGTGCCGTTGTGCGCCTTACAGGAGATGGGTGGTTGGGAAAGCGTTGAGATGGTACGCGGTTACGCACATTTGTCGGCGGAACATCTTCAAGCCCATGCCGAGATATTGGACGAAATCAGGCTATGTAAAGACACAAATTGGACACAGTGTCAACTTGAAAAAAATGCCCCGCTTACGCAAGGCATTGATTCAATTAGCGGGTCTGGTGGGTTTCGAACCCACGACCAAGGGATTATGAGGCCCTTAACCGCGTACCCGCTCGATTTTCGCGCCGACTTGGCCGAGTTTTTTCTCGATGTGTTCGTAGCCGCGGTCGAGGTGGTAGATGCGTTCGACGATGGTTTCGCCGCTGGCGACCAAGCCTGCCATGACGAGGCTGGCGGAGGCGCGCAGGTCGGTTGCCATGACGACGGCGCCGGAGAGTTTTTCCACGCCTTTGACGAAGGCGGTGTTGCCTTCGGTGGTGATGTTCGCGCCCATGCGGTTGAGTTCGGGAACGTGCATGAAGCGGTTTTCAAAGATGGTTTCGACGACGCGGCTGTCGCCTTCGGCAACGGCGTTCATCGCCATAAACTGCGCCTGCATGTCGGTCGGGAAGCCGGGGTGGACGACGGTGCGGATGTCCACTGCTTTGGGGCGCTGCTGCATGTCGATGGAAATCCAGTCGTCGCCCGCTTCGATGATCGCGCCTGCTTCGACGAGTTTGTCCAACACGGCTTCCATGGTTTTGGGGGCGGCGTTGCGCAGGACGACTTTGCCGCCGGTCATGGCGACGGCGCAGAGGAAGGTGCCGGCTTCGATGCGGTCGGGTACGACGCTGTGTTCGCAGCCGTGCAGCTCTTTCACGCCCTCGACGGTCATAGTTGATGTACCGATGCCGCTGATTTTTGCGCCCATTTTGACGAGGCATTCTGCCAAATCGACGACTTCGGGTTCGATGGCGCAATTTTCCAAAACAGTGGTGCCTTCGGCGAGGGTTGCCGCCATCAGCAGGTTTTCCGTGCCGCCGACGGTAACGACGTCCATCAGGACGCGTGCCCCTTTCAGACGGCCTTTGGCTTTGACGTAGCCGTGTTCGATGGTGATTTCCGCCCCCATGGTTTCGAGGCCTTTGAGGTGCTGGTCGACGGGGCGCGAACCGATGGCGCAGCCGCCGGGCAGGCTGACTTGGGCTTCGCCGAAACGCGCCAGCGTCGGGCCGAGCACGAGGATGGAGGCGCGCATGGTTTTTACCAGTTCGTAGGGGGCGCGGGTATTGTTGACGGTAGCACCGTCGATTTCGAATTCGTGAACGTTGTCGGTCAAAACGCGGGCGCCCATGCCTTGCAGCAGTTTTTGGGTGGTTTTGACGTCGGCGAGCATGGGTACGTTTTTCAGGCGCAGGGTGCCGGAGGTCAAGAGTCCGGCACACATCAGCGGCAGGGCGGCGTTTTTCGCGCCGGATACGGTGATTTCGCCGTTGAGCGGGCCGTTGGCGGTGATTTTGAGTTTGTCCACAGTGTTTCTTTCGTTGTTAAGACAAGTCCCGACGGCGCTGCCGGCAGGACGGGATTCGTTTAGGTTCGGAATTATAAGGGATTTTGACGGTTTTTGCGGGCGGGCGGGGAGAATTCTTCCGAAGGGCGTTTACGGGGTACGAATGGTCGGAAGGGTCGTCTGAACATAGCAGGCGCAACCTTGCGATTTCTGTTGCTACGTTTTCAGACGACTTGTATAGTGGATTAACTTTAAACCGGTACGGCGTTGCCTCGCCTTAGCTCAAAGAGAACGATTCTCTAAGGTGCTGAAGCACCAAGTGAATCGGTTCCGTACTATCTGTACTGTCTGCGGCTTCGTCGCCTTGTCCTGATTTAAATTTAATCCACTATAAATCCAGTTTCATCACCGAGACGGTTTCGCCGTTGTGCCATTGCGTCGCGATTTCCCGCCAACCGTATTTGGCGTAAACCGCCTGTACATCAGGCGTATAGAGATAAAGTGCGGGCAGGCGTAAGGAGCGGGCGGTTTGCAGGCAATAGGTGATGAGCGCGTGTCCGATGCCTTTGCCTCGATATTCGGCCAATACGAATACGTCGCCCAGCCAGTATTCGTATTGCGGAAATTCTTCCATGTCGAAGCGTTTGAGCGCGGCGGAACCGAGCAGTCGTCCGTCTTCCGAAACTGCGGCAAAGGCGAGCGGCAAACCGTCCCCGTCCAGACATTTTCGGTAATAGGCACGGATTTTTTCAAGCGACGACCACGGGGCGAAGTCGTGCCATTCTTGGTAGAGCGCACGGGTAAGCGGCTCGATGTGGCAGGCTTGCAATAAAGTGATGTTCATAACGTGTTATCGTGTAGAAAGGTCATCTGAAACTATTTTCAGACGACCTTTTAACGTTTAGCCCACTTTATCCCCGGGCTGTGCGCCTGCATCGACATCAAGGAGCCTCAGTTTGCCCTCGGCGGTGGCGGCGGAGAGGATCATGCCTTCGGATACGCCGAATTTTGCCATTTTGCGCGGGGCGAAGTTGGCGACGGCGATGACCATGCGGCCGTTCAATTCGGCGGGGTTGGGATAAGACGCGGCGATGCCGGAGAAGATGATGCGTTTTTCAAAACCGAAATCGAGGTCGAATTTTAAGAGTTTGGTGCTGCCTTCGACGGCTTCGCAGTTCAATACTTTGGCGACGCGCATGTCGATTTTCATGAAGTCGTCGAAGCTCGCCTGTTCGGCGACTTTTTCGTATTTGCTGTCTTCAACAGGCGCTGCTGCGGCGGCAATGCTTTGTTTGTTGGCTTCGATTAAATCGTCCACTTGTTTTTGCTCCACTCGTTGCATTAAATGTTCGTATTTGTTGATGGTGTGTTCGCCCAAGGTTTCGCGCGTGTTCGCCCAGGTAATCGCGTCCAGATTGAGGAAACGCGCGGCGTTGGCGGCGGTTTGCGGCAATACGGGAGCGAGGTAGGCGGTCAGCATGGTGAAGGCGTTGATGAGTTCGCTGCATACTTCGTGCAGGCGTTCGTCTTGACCTTCCTGTTTGGCGAGCTCCCACGGCTTGTTGGCATCGACGTATTCGTTCACGGCGTCCGCCAATGCCATGATGTCGCGCAGGGCGCGGGCGTATTCGCGGTTTTCGTATTGCTCGGCGATGGTGTCGCTTTCGGCGGCGAGTTTTGCCAGCAATGCGCTGCCTGAAACATCTTTCAGACGACCTTCAAAGCGTTTGGCGATGAAACCTGACGCACGGGCGGCGATGTTGACGTATTTGCCGACGAGGTCGCTGTTGACGCGGCTGATAAAGTCTTGCAGGTTCAAATCGATGTCTTCGATTTTGCTGTTGAGTTTGGCAGCGATGTAGTAGCGCATCCACTCGGGGTTCAGGCCTTGTTCCAGATAGGATTTGGCAGTGATGAAGGTGCCGCGCGATTTGGACATTTTTTGTCCGTCGACGGTCAAAAAGCCGTGTGCGTACACGCCGGTCGGGGCGCGGTGGCCGGAGAAATGCAGCATGGCAGGCCAGAACAGGGCGTGGAAATAGAGGATGTCTTTGCCGATGAAGTGGTACATCTCGGTTTGGCTGTCGGTTTTGAAGTATTCGTCAAAATCGATGCCGATGCGGTCGCACAGGTTTTTAAACGACGCCATGTAGCCGACGGGCGCGTCGAGCCAGACGTAGAAGTATTTGCCCGGCGCGTCGGGGATTTCAAAACCGAAATACGGCGCGTCGCGGGAAATGTCCCAGTCGGACAGGGTGGTTTCTTCGCCTTCGCCCAGCCATTCTTTCATTTTGTTGAGGGCTTCTGGTTGCAGATGGGGCTTGCCGTCGTGCGGGTTGTTGCCGGAAGTCCATGCTTTGAGGAAGTCGGCGCATTCGCCCAGTTTGAAGAAGAAGTGTTCGGATTCGCGCAATTCGGGTTTGGCACCGGAAACGGCGGAATACGGGTTGATCAGTTCGGTCGGGGAATAGGTCGTGCCGCAGACTTCGCAGTTGTCGCCGTATTGGTCTTGGGCGTGGCATTTGGGGCATTCGCCTTTAACGAAGCGGTCGGGCAGGAACATTTGTTTTTCGGGGTCGAAAAGCTGCTCGATGACGCGGCTTTCGATTTTGCCGTTGGCTTTCAGCGCGCGGTAAATGTCTTGGGAAAACTGTTTGTTTTCAGGGGAATGGGTGCTGTAATAATTGTCGTAGCCGATGAGAAAGCCGGTGAAGTCGGCGAGATGTTCTTCGCGCACTTTGGCAATCATGTCTTCGGGCGCGATGCCTTGTTTTTGAGCGGCAAGCATCACGGGCGTGCCGTGGGTGTCGTCGGCGCAGCAGTAGTGGCACTCGTGGCCGCGCAGTTTTTGAAAGCGCACCCAAACGTCGGTTTGGATGTGTTCGACCATGTGGCCGAGGTGGATGCTGCCGTTGGCATAGGGCAGGGCGGAGGTAACGAGGATTTTGCGTGTCATGGTTTATGCTTGGGAAAACAATGGATAAAGATGGGAATTATACCGTAAATCGTGCGGACGAGACGGGGGAAAGGTCGTCTGAAAAGGGGGATTTAAGGTTTCAGACGACCTTTTGCCTTTCCGCTTTCTTTGCATATTCTTTGTCTAACTTGACATTTCCTTGCTGTCGCAACACTATAAAGGCAGATTCGGCAGCCGGTTCGAGCCTGCCGTATGTTTTTTCTTAACCGAAAGGCTATCTACGATGACACAATCCACTCACGATCCTTATGCGGACTACCGCGAGCTGACGCTTCGGGGCATGATACTCGGTGCGCTGATTACCGTGATCTTTACCGCGTCAAACGTTTATCTCGGTTTGAAAGTCGGTCTGACCTTTGCTTCGTCGATTCCGGCTGCGGTGATTTCGATGGCGGTTTTGAAGTTTTTCAAAGGCAGCAATATTTTGGAAAACAATATGGTGCAGACGCAGGCTTCGGCGGCGGGTACTTTGTCGAGCATTATTTTTGTCCTGCCCGGTTTGTTGATGGCAGGCTATTGGAGCGGTTTCCCGTTTTGGCAGACTGCACTGTTGTGTATGGCGGGCGGGATTTTGGGGGGGATTTTCACCATTCCGCTGCGTTACGCGATGGTGGTGAAAAGCGAGTTGCCTTATCCCGAAGGCGTGGCGGCGGCGGAGATTTTGAAAGTCGGCAGCCACGAGGAAGAGGAAGGCCGTCAGGGCGGTAGCGGCATTAAAGAGCTGGCGGCAGGCGGCGCGTTGGCGGGCTTTATGAGCTTTTGTGCCAACGGTTTGCGCGTGATTGCCGACAGTGCGAGTTATTGGTTCAAAAGCGGTACGGCGATTTTCCAACTGCCGATGGGCTTTTCGCTGGCATTGTTGGGCGCGGGCTATCTGGTCGGACTGACGGGCGGTATCGCCATCCTGCTGGGTATTTCGATTGCTTGGGGCATTGCCGTGCCGTATTTTTCATCGCACATCCCGCAGCCTGCCGATATGGAAATGGCGGCGTTTGCGATGAAGCTGTGGAAGGAAAAAGTACGCTTTATCGGCGCGGGTACCATCGGTATCGCGGCGGTTTGGACGCTTTTGATGCTGCTCAAGCCGATGCTGGAAGGTTTGAGAATGTCGTTCAAGAGTTTCGGCGGCGGTGCGCCTGCGGCGGAACGTACAGGACAGGATTTGTCACCTAAGGCCATGATTTTCTGGGTATTGTCCATGATGCTGGTGCTGGGCGTATCGTTTTATCACTTTATCGGCGATTCGCACATTACAGGCGGCATGGCTTGGCTTTTGGTGGTCGTTTGTACGCTTTTGGCTTCCATCATCGGCTTCTTGGTCGCCGCCGCCTGCGGTTATATGGCGGGTTTGGTCGGCTCGTCTTCCAGCCCGATTTCGGGTGTGGGCATCGTTTCCATCGTCATCATTTCGCTGGTGTTGTTGGTCGTAGGTGAATCTGGCAGCTTGATGGCGGATGAAGCCAACCGCAAATTCTTGCTGGCTCTGACCTTGTTCTGCGGCTCGGCAGTGATTTGTGTGGCTTCGATTTCCAACGACAACCTGCAAGACTTGAAAACCGGCTACCTGCTCAAAGCAACGCCTTGGAGACAACAGATTGCGTTGATTATCGGCTGTATCGTCGGCGCATTCGTCATCTCACCCGTGTTGGAACTGCTCTACGAAGCTTATGGCTTTACCGGCGCAATGCCGCGCGAAGGCATGGACGCGGCACAGGCCTTGGCGGCTCCGCAAGCGACTTTGATGACGACTATCGCGTCAGGTATTTTCGCCCACAACCTTGAATGGGCGTACATCTTCACCGGTATCGCGATCGGCGCGGTGTTGATCGTCGTCGATTTGGTGTTGAAAAAATCGTCCGGCGGCAAACGCGCACTGCCTGTCCTCGCAGTCGGCATGGGCATCTACCTGCCCCCGTCCATCAATATGCCTATCGTGATCGGCGCAGTGTTGGCGGCGGTGTTGAAACACATCATCAGCAAAAAAGCGGAAAACCGAGAAGGTCGTCTGAAAAACGCCGAACGCATCGGAACCTTGTTCTCCGCCGGTTTGATTGTCGGCGAAAGCCTGGTCGGCGTAGTGATGGCATTCATCATCGCCTTCTCTGTGACCAACGGTGGCTCCGACGCCCCGCTCGCGCTGGGTCTAGAAAACTGGGAAACCACCGCATCCTGGCTGGGACTGGCATTTTTCATCACAGGCATGGTGTTCTTCGCCCAACGCGTGTTGAAAGCAGGACGCGTCAAGTAAGTCAGGTTTGAAAATAAAGAGGTCGTCTGAAAACTTGGGATTCAGGTTTTCAGACGACCTTGTTTTTATCTGCGGTCTTCAATCTCTCTCGTCTGGCTGGGGAGGGGGCTACAGGCTGAACGAATTTGATTTTACCCAAAGCCATAGAACCACCCCCATCCTAACCTTC
>NZ_KV812070.1:7193-7563 GCF_001813335.1 Neisseria sp. HMSC055H02
GGGGGAAGGAACAGATTGCCGTTGAAGCAAACCGTAGCGTGGGCTTTGCCCGCGATATGAATGCCAAAATGAAAGCACATTCGGCTATTGTCTGATTTTGATTACTTAAATGATGGATTTCGTGGGCAAAGCCCACGCTACTTGAGTTATCCAAAATCTGTATTGATTGAATACACGGGTCGTCGGAAAACGGGTATGAACGGGTTTGTTTCTTTAAAACCCGAATCTTAAAGTTTCAGACGACCTCGTTTTTATCCGAAAACCGCCCCCTCTCCCGTCCGGCGAGAGAGGGCTGGGGAGAGGGTGGCTCTACGGGGCAAACGAATTTGATTTTACCCAGAGCCATAGAACCACCCCCATCCTAACCTTC
>NZ_KV812070.1:7663-18402 GCF_001813335.1 Neisseria sp. HMSC055H02
GGGGGAAGGAACAGATTGCCGTTGAAGCAATCCGTAGCGTGGGCTTTGCCTGCGAAATGAATACACGGACACAGATAACTAATTCAGATTATTAAGCAGTAAATTTCGTGGGCAAAGCCCACGCTACGGGTTCGGTTTGCTCCAAGTATGTATCGAGTCAATAAAAAGGTCGTCTGAAACCTTGAATTTCAAGTTTCAGACGACCTTTTTCATGCCTGCTATATTATGGTGAAACCCGTCAAATCACTTCCAAAACAAAATATTGGCGCAATTTGTCGTACACTTTGTCGGTTACGTTGATGCAGCCGTTGGTGATGATGCGGTCGGAGACGACGTTGGAAGCGATGCGCTGCATACGGCGCTCGGAGGGTTTGAGCGTCCAGACGCGGTGCAGGGCGAAGAGGAAGTCTTTTTCCTGCTTGAAGCCGATGATTTCGCCGCCGTAGCCGGGTTTGGAAGTCTTCATCAACTGCATATCAAATGTGCCTTTCGGCGTGGTTTTGCCGATGAGCACGGGGTAACACTGGGCATCGTCGGTGAAACACAGCTCGGCTTTGGCGGTGTTGACGATGACTTTTTTGCGTTGCATGTATTCTTTGGCGGCATCGGCTGCGGCAAAGCTGTTCAGCCCTGTCAGCAGTGATATGCCGAGGATGATTCTTTTAAGCATGTTTTCCTGTTATTTGCGGATGCGGTGGTGGGTTTCGGGCGCAACCTCGCGGATGATGATTTGAGGTTCTGGCGCGGGTTGTGGGGCAACTTCTTGTACGGGCGGGCAGACGGCGTCTTCCGGGAAGACGGCTTTCCAATGGAAGCTGCGGGCGTATTTGTGTTTGTCAAACAAGACTTTGTATTGGCAGGTGGTAATGCCTTCTACGCCGGAGCCGATGTCGGGATTGGCGGGAACGCCGGGAGTGCGGAAGTGGAAAAGGGAGTTCCATTCGCGCACGCCGAACATGCCTTCATCGTAGTGCGGACGGCCGAGGATTTTGTAGATGTCGTCTTTGCTCAGACCCGGTTTCATCTGTTCGAGTTCATCGGCGGTCGGGAAGGTGCCTTGGTTTTTGTTGAAGGTTACGGAGTAGGGTTTCGGAAAGACGGGGTTGTCCGTCGTTCCGTCGGCTTTAACGTGGCTTTTGCCGGCGCAGGCGGACAATACGGCTGCGGCAGCGAGGTAAAGGGCGGTTTTGGCGATGCGGGACGTTTTCATGGTTAATCCTTTTTCATGTTGGCGGCTTCGGTTATGCCTCTGCCGCATGGAAAAATACGATTTACCCGCACGCTGTCCTTTGTGCTGATGCCGTTTATTGTCACTTTGTAACAATTTCATACGGATATAATTGGAAATGATGGTACATCGGCTTCAGGCAAGCGTGTGTCCGGGTCGGGTAAAATCGCGTTACTGGTTGTTTATTTTGATGTTTAATCAAATCTAAGGCGAAATGTTAATTTCTTGTTCAGATTCCATGCAAGTTTTATGCCAATTTTTTAAAAAGGTCGTCTGAAACGCTTATCCGTGTTTCAGACGACCTTTCGCTTTCAGGATTTAAAAAAACGGATTGTGCCGTTTTTCATGCCCGATGTCGGTCATTCTGCCGTGTCCGGCGATGACGCGGGTGTCTTCGGGCAGGACGAACAGTTTGGTGCGGATATTATAGATGAGGTCGGCGTGGTTGCCGCGCGGGAAGTCGGTTCTGCCTATGGTTTCGTAAAACAATACGTCGCCTGCAATAAGCAGCCCTGCTTCGGCGCAGTAGAAAACGACGTGGCCGGGCGTGTGGCCGGGGATGTGCAGGACTTGGAAGGCGTGGCTGCCGACCTTGAGCGTTTCGCCTTCGGTCAGCCAGTGGGTCGGCTCAAACGCGGGGGAAACGGGAAAGCCGTATTGGGCGGTCGTTTCGGGCAGGGCTTGCAGCAGGAAACCGTCGTCCGCATGAGGGCCGATGACGGGGACGGGGCGGTGTTCCCGCAATTCCACCACGCCGCCGGCATGGTCGAGGTGTCCGTGGGTCAGCCAAATGGCGGTCAGGGTGAGGTTTTTCGCGTCCAGCTCTTGCAGGAGGTAGGAAACATCACCGCCGACATCGGTCAGGACGGCTTCGCGGGTTTCGTCATCCCACAAAAGGGTGCAGTTTTGGCGGAAAGGGGTAACGGCAATGATTTCGGCTTGAAGTGCCATGAGGCGGGATTCCTTGGGTAGTGGTTGGACGGGGGCTTGAACTTCGTTGAAACGATGTTTTCAGACGACCTTCGGTCTGTTTATGCGGTATCATTATTATATTTGAAATAATCACTCACATTATTGGAACGTTTATGAGAACTTCAATGCAAGGCATGATACCGATTTTTGCCGCTTTTTTCATCCAAACGGCGCTCGGCGCGGATTTGATGCTGGCGCAGGAATACAAAGACCAAGACATTGCAGGCTGGGCGATGAGCGAGAAGCTCGACGGCGTGCGCGCGTATTGGGACGGGCGGCAACTGGTCAGCAGGCAGGGCTACGCGTTTACGCCGCCCAAAGGCTTTACTGCGCAGTTCCCGCCCTATCCGCTCGACGGCGAGCTGTATAGCGGGCGCGGACAGTTTGAACAGATTTCCACCGCCGTGCGCTCGTCTTCCGGCGACTGGCGCGGCATCCGCCTGCACGTTTTCGACGTACCCAAAGCGCAGGGCAATCTCTACCAGCGCCTCGCAGTCGCGACGCAATGGCTGAAAACACATCCGAACGCGCCCATCACCATCATCCCGCAAACCAAAGTGCGCGACCGGCAGCACGCGATGGATTTTTTGAAACAAATCGAAGCGCAGGGCGGCGAAGGCGTGATGCTGCGCCAACCCGAATCGCGTTACAGCGGCGGCAGGAGCAGCCAATTATTGAAACTGAAAAGCCAATACGACGACGAATGCACGGTAACGCGGCATTATGAAGGCAAAGGGCGCAACGCCGGACGGCTGGGCGCGGTCGGCTGCAAAAACCAACACGGCGAATTCCGCATCGGCAGCGGCTTCAAAGACAAAGACCGCGACAACCCGCCCAAAATCGGCTCGGTCATCACATACCGCTACCGCGGTTTCACACAAAAAGGCACGCCGAAATTTGCGACGTTTGTGCGGGTCAGGACGGACAGGTGAAAGCGGATGATTGGAAGGTCGTCTGAAAACCGTATTTTTAGGTTTTCAGACGACCTTTTTATAAACATGGATGGATACTGAATCGGTTTTCTGCTTTTGGTGTGGGAAGAGGGAGCTTTGGTATATCGCGGGGAATTTAACTTTTGATACAGCAGCTTATTTAGCCCCGTCATTCCCGCACAGGCGGTAAACAATATATCGGAGTAAGTTATTTGCTTATTTATGATGTACAATTTCTGCCTGATCGTTTTTTAATGGATTGGTTTGATAAAGGGATAAATGATGGATATTAATCGTTTGATTTTTGAAAGTTTACTATTATCCAATGATGGAAAATACGTTGAAGCGATTGAAAAGCTGAATCAGGCTTGGTGCGAGATTCCAGATAAAAATAACCAAATTTCAGAGCAATTCTTGATTCAATATCAACTTGGCAGTTGTTATCTTGAACTGATTAAGAGAAGTAAAGGCACAGAAAGCTTTGTTAAACAGGCTAACGAAAATTTTTTGGCTGCTTACGAAAAATTATCACAATTAAGCGATGAGGATGAGGAGGAAAAAAAAGAATGGAAAAAAATAATCTATCAAGGTTTAAAAGATATTCATTACCTAAATGAAGATTGGCATTCCTATTTCGAGAAGAAAAAGCAAGAAATACAGGAATCACTTTTCAAAGACGAAACTTCACAACTGCAAGATGCCGTTTCAACCGTGTTGGCGGTTCTCCATATCACACCGATAGAATTGGGTTCCATCCCGATGGCGCATTACACCTCGCCCCATGTATGCCATATATTATTCGGGATTGATAACAACGAAACCGCCAGTCCGATGCGGCTTGGCAGCTCTACCTATATGAACGACCCGTCCGAGGGCAAGAGTTTGCTGGACTTGCTAAACCAGCAAGATTTAGGGGTGGAAAACAAGTCGGATAGCGCGTCCCACAATGCTTTTTTTACCTGTTTCTCCAGCCGCGTCAACGATTTGAACCAGTTCCGCCTGTATGGGAAAGAAGACGGCGTGGAGGCTTCGGGCTGCTGCCTGGTGTTCAATAAAAACAGGAATTGGCTGAAAAACGCGGATATTTCCGCTACATTTACATTCCGTAGTCTGTCTGAAACGTCTGGGCAGAATTCAGACGACCTGCCCAAAGTTGATGAATATGGAAAACTGCCGCTTTATCAAGTCGCCTATATCGCGTACAAAGATGAATATATTGCGGAAAAGAAATGCGGGATATGGTTTCCGTCTCAAGAAGAACCGAAATTCGGTATCCGCCTGAAACCCGTCGGAAATGAAGGATGGCATCAGTTTCGCTTGGAAAGATTAAAAGAAGCGTTGGAAGAGCTTATCGGGTTTTTCAAGGACAAATCTGCCGTCAGTGACGAAAGTAAAGATGCCTTGGAATACATCCGCTATCTGTTTAAAGACTTCGCCTTCCGCGATGAAGAAGAGTTCCGCCTGTTGGTCATCAAGCCAATCGATTCGGAGGAAATCGAATATTGCAAGGATACTAAATCCATCTATATCCCTTATGCCGATATACGGAATCAGGCGGACGAGGTGATTTTGGGCACGAATTACGAAAAAACCGGCAATCAACGCAAGGCGGAAGTGTTCCGCTATCGGATGAAGCAAAAATGCCCCGACGTCAAAGTCTCCCGCTCGACGCTGCCGATTAATCCGCCGAATAAGTAGGTTGGTTTGCGCGGCAATGCCGAAACAGCCGTAGCCGTAGGTCGGATACTTGTATCCGACAAAAACCTGCCATCCCCAAAGCCGTCGGATTCGAGAATCCGACCTACTGAAACTTTTGATACAGCAGCTTATTTAGTCTCGTCATTCCCTTTAGCCCCGTCATTCCCGCGCCGGCGGGAATCCAGGATGCGGAATTGAGGAAACCTTTTTTCCTGACAGATTTCCGTGCCGACAGGACTGGATTCCCGCCGGTGCGGAAATGACGGCTGATGGTTAAGTGTATCTGAAACGGTAGTGGACTCTCCCACACTTATTTTCAGATGACCTTTCCCCAAGCTCTACGGATACCGAACTGGTGTTTCCCGCTTTGAAGGCTGATGGCTAAGCGGTGTATCGGAAGCGGTAGTGAAACCCGCCGCCCCGTTTTCAGACGACCTTTTCATCTGTCTGCAAGGCTTTCCCGCTATAATTCCCGCTTTCGCTATTTTCAGACGACCTCTCTTCTATGAAATCCTATCCCGATTCCTATCTCCATTTCGAAAACCTCGACGCCCCCGAAACGCTAAACTTCGCCGCTGAAGCGCATTCCGAAACGCGTGCGCGTTTTTTGGACAACGATAAAGCGCGCGTGCTGTCGGACGGGATTTTGGCACAGATGCAGGACACGCGGCAGATTCCGTTTTGTCAGGAACACCGCGCGCGGATGTACCATTTCCATCAGGATGCGGAGTATCCGAAGGGCGTGTACCGCGTGTGTACGGCGGCGACCTACCGTTCGGGCTATCCCGAGTGGAAAATCCTGTTTTCGGTGGCGGATTTCGACGAGCTGCTCGGCGACGATGTGTATCTGGGCGGGGTGTCGCACTTGGTGGAGCAGCCCAACCGCGCGCTGTTGACTTTGAGCAAATCGGGCGGCGATACGGCTTATACGCTGGAAGTGGATTTGGAAGCGGGCGGGCTGGTCGAGGACGGCTTTCATTTTCCGGCGGGGAAAAACCATGTGTCGTGGCGCGATGAAAACAGCGTGTGGGTGTGTCCGGCTTGGGACGAGCGGCAGTTGACCGAATCGGGCTATCCGCGCGAGGTGTGGCTGGTGGAGCGCGGCAAGAGTTTCGAGGAAAGCCTGCCGGTGTACCAAATCGGCGAAGACGGGATGATGGTGAACGCGTGGCGTTACCTCGATCCGCAGGGTTCGCCGATTGATTTGATTGAAGCGTCGGACGGTTTTTACACCAAGACGTATTTGCAGGTGTCGTCTGAAGGCGAGGCGAAACCGTTGAACCTGCCCGCCGATTGCGACGTGGTCGGCTATCTGGCGGGGCATCTTTTGCTGACGCTGCGCAAGGACTGGAACCGCGCGAACCAAAGCTATCCGAGTGGCGCGCTGGTGGCGGTGAAGCTGAATAGGGGCGAACTCGGGGCGGCGCAGCTTTTGTTTGCACCCAATGAAACGCAGGCATTGGAAAGCGTGGAAACGACCAAGCGTTTTGTGGTGGCGAGCCTGCTGGAAAACGTGCAAGGCCGTCTGAAAGCGTGGCGGTTTACCGACGGCAAATGGCAGGAAGCCGAGTTGCCGCGCCTGCCTTCGGGTGCGCTGGAAATGACCGACCAGCCTTGGGGCGGCGACGTGGTTTACCTTGCCGCCAGCGATTTCACCACGCCGCTGACGCTGTTTGCGCTGGATTTGAATGTGATGGAACTGACCGTCATGCGCCGCCAGCCGCAGCAGTTTGTTTCAGACGGCATCGAAGTGCGGCAGTTTTGGGCGGTGTCGTCCGACGGCGAGCGCATCCCTTATTTCCACGTCAGCAAAAACGCCGCGCCCGACACGCCGACGCTGGTCTATGCCTACGGCGGTTTCGGCGTGCCCGAGCTGCCGCATTATCTGGGCAGCATCGGCAAATACTGGCTGGAAGAGGGCAACGCCTTCGTGTTGGCGAACATACGCGGCGGCGGCGAGTTCGGCCCGCGCTGGCATCAGGCGGCGCAGGGAATCAGTAAATACAAAAGCGTCGACGATTTGCTTGCCGTCGTGCGCGATTTGTCCGAACGCGGCATGAGTTTGCCCCAACACATCGGTTTGCAGGGCGGCAGCAACGGCGGCCTGATTACCGCCGCCGCCTTCGTGCGCGAACCGCAAAGCATAGGCGCGCTGGTGTGCGAAGTGCCGCTGACCGACATGATCCGCTATCCGCTGCTCTCCGCCGGTGCAAGCTGGACGGACGAATACGGCAACCCGCAGAAATACGAAGTCTGCAAACGCTGGCTGGGCGAATTGTCGCCGTATCACAATCTTTCAGACGGCATCAATTATCCGCCTGCGCTCATTACCACCAGCCTCAGCGACGACCGCGTCCATCCCGCCCACGCGCTCAAGTTCTACGCCAAACTGCGCGAAACCTCGCCGCAATCGTGGCTCTACGCTCCGGACGGCGGCGGCCATACCGGCAACGGCACGCAACGCGAATCCGCCGACGAACTCGCCTGCGTGTTGCTGTTTTTGAAAGAGTTTTTGGGGTAAGGGCGGGAGCGACACTGCTGCCGCGAATGAAAAAAGGTCGTCTGAAAACCGGAAAATCAGTTTTTCAGACGACCTTTCCTATCTTCATCGCAATCGGCCTATAATCAAGTCCGAACCCCAAAAACGAAAGGACGTCACATGACCGCGCTGCAAACCATCGCCGAACACCTCACCCGACACCGACAAACCGTTACCTGCGCCGAATCCTGCACGGGCGGCCTGCTTGCGGGCGCATTCACCAGCATCGCGGGCAGCTCGCAATGGTTTCATCAAAGTTTCGTTACTTACAGCAACCAAGCCAAAGAAGAACGCCTCGGCGTCATGCCCGACACCTTGCTGCAACACGGCGCGGTCAGCCGCGAAACCGTGTACGAAATGGCGCGCGGTGCGAAAGCCGTCGCCCAAGCCGACTACGCCCTGAGTATTTCCGGCATCGCAGGCCCGGGCGGCGGCAGCGCGGCAAAACCCGTCGGCACGGTGTGGTTCGGGTTGTCCACGCCGACCGAATCGTTGGAGCAAATGAAAATCTTCAGCGGAGACCGAGAGGCCGTCAGAAATCAGGCAGTCGCCTTCGCCCTTGAATTTTTGGCGGAACATTTGGTTTGACGGTTCCCAACGCAAGAACGGCAAACCGCGTTCATGCAAAAGGTCGTCTGAAAAATTTTTCAGACGACCTTTTGTATGTCTTGCTCAGAGCGGTTTTTAATCCGCGCCTTTGAGCATTCTATTCAAAACGGGAACAAGCAATAACAATACCGCACCGGTTATCACGCCTATACCGCAAAGCATCCAGTAGAAATCCAGCGGTGCTTTATCGTTGAATCCTTCTTTAAACAGCACGCCGCCCAAAGTAAAGCCCAATGATAACCCTAAGAAATTGAGCGCGACCATTTGGGTTTTGAACATGGGCGGAGCGATTTTGGTGGAAACGGAAAGCGAAATCGGAGAAATCATGAGTTCGCCTATGGTGATGGCAAGCAGGATCAGCGCGAAAACGATGATCGGCATGGGCGTGCCGGACGAGATATACGGCACGAATCCAAGATAGGATACGCCGACAACCAGCATCGCCAACGCGAATTTCAATGGGGTTTTCGGCTGGTGTCTGCCCATTTTTGTCCAAATCGCCGCCATCACGCCGGAGAAGAGGACGACCCACATACTTTGGATGGAATCTTTCCAGGCGACGGGTACAGTCCAGCCGCCCATGGTGCGGTCAACCGTTTCGTCAAAGTACACCGTTGCCACGGTATAAACTTGGAACCAGACCGCCCAAAACAGGCAAATGGTCAGAAACAGCGGAATATAGGCGGTGATGTAGCGTTTGTTTTCAGACGACACATGGCTGCTGCCGAGCAGTCGCGCGAAATAGGCGATGACGGTGAGGATGACCGTACCGAGCAGGAATTTGGAAAAGTTGTCCAAATTGAGCGTATCTGACGCAATCAGGCTGCCGACAATCAAGACAATCAATACGCCGACTGCAACCGCGGTTTTCACTTTTTCAGGACGCAAAGGATTGGGCGCAGGCGTGTGCGGCAGCAGTTTGCGCCCAACGGAGTAACGCCACAATCCAAAAGCCATACCGACTGCCGCCGCGCCGAAGCCGTAGTGGAAACCCATCTCGGTTTGCAGCAAGCCGGTCAGGAGCGGGCCTAAAAAGCCGCCGATGTTGATGGAGATATAGAAAATCGAAAATCCGGCATCGCGCAGGGGCTTCATATCGTCCGCTTCATAAAGCGAGCCGACCATCGAGCTTGCCGACGATTTCACGCCGCCGCTGCCCAACGCGATGAGCACCAAGCCGCACAGCAGCCCGTAGAGACTCGGTGCGATTGCCAAAACGATGTGTCCGAGCATGACCACGATGCCGGAAATAAACAGCGTTTTTTCCGCGCCCCAAATCCTATCGGCAAGCCATGCGCCGAGGATGGTGGACAAATAAACGCTGCCGCCGTACGCGCCGACGATGCCGCCGGCGAGCGACTTGTCCATGCCCAAACCGCCTTTGTCGGCAGTGTAATACAAATAAATCAATAAGATACCCTGCATACCGTAAAACGAGAAACGTTCCCACAATTCGATGTGGAACAGGGTGGAAAGCTGGATGGGATGCCCGAAGAAGGTTTTTCCCTTGCGGGCGGAGTAGTTGTCAGACATAAAAGTTCTCCAAAGGCGTTGAAACCGCCTTTTATTTTCAGTTGCGGCACATTGCGCACCGCCCATTTTTCAGCCGTATATGGCATAACCTTTTTTAACGTAATATCAAAAAACTGTCAAACTGATTGACCTAAAAAAGCAAAAGGTCGTCTGAAAAACAGAATTCTGTTTTCAGACGACCTTTTTCAATAATCGGGACATACAGGCCGGACGGTAAGCCGGGTTCTGTCTCGGACAGTCATTCCTCTAGGCACACCATTACTGATGCACTCCAGCAACCTACCCGAACGCTCGGCGAGCAGCGTCAATGCGTTCTGTTTGGTCTTGCTCCGGATGGGGTTTAGCCTGCTGCGCCTTGTTACCAAGTGCACGGTGCGCTCTTACCGCACCTTTTCACCCTTACCCGTGCCGCCCGAAGGCGGCCGTCGGCGGTATTGCTTTCTGTTCCACTTTCCGTCGCGTTTCCGCGCCCGGCCGTTAGCCGGCATCCTGCTCTGCGAAGCCCGGACTTTCCTCCCCGTATGCCTTACGCGATACGCGGCGACTGTCTGTCCGACCTGTATGAAACGCGGATTATAACACAATAAAAACATACCGTTTGAGTATAAAAAACGACCATTTATCACGCTTTTTGCATATTTTACACTAAAAAAATGCAAATAAAATAAACCGTTTAACTAAAAATGATACCGTTCGTCGCAAAAATTAGATGACATAAAAATGAAACACGCATAGAATGATTTTCACATAACTACTTTAAATTGAGAACATTGCGATGAAAACACCTTACCCCCATATCTTATCCTGTATTGCCGTTTCGATATTAACAGCCTGTGGAGGAGGTGGCGGAGGCGGTACACCGTCTGTCGCGCCAACCCCGACTTACCCGATTGTCCAACCGGGCAATATTCCGAATCCATCCGGACACACGGAAAGAATGGCAACCTCTCCCGCCGGTAATCAAGCCGATGCAAATAATGCTTTAGAAGCATCTGAAGAAAATATTCATAAAGAAGTAGAAAATTCCGTAAATTCAACACAAACGTCGTCTGAAAACCAGAATCAAGACGTAAAAGCGGATAGCAACGACAAAGCCGAAGCGGAACGAAAAGCTGCGGAAGAAGCCGCCAAAGCTAAAGCCGAAGCGGAACGAAAAGCGGCAGAAGAGGCAGCCAAAGCTAAAGCAGAAGCCGAACATAAAGCTGCGGAAGAAGCCGCTAAAGCTAAA